>JAAVBM010000117.1 GCA_014803505.1 bacterium
ATTGCGGTGAAAATACTTGGGGGGCCACCCCCTGGGAAGATAACTAGTTGCCGACACCTAAATTTAGAAAAGAGAATCGTTGATGTTATTCACGATTCTCTTTTTTATTACAATTTATTGGCATAAAAAAAAGAAGCAATTTAATTGCTCCTTGGAATTAAGAATAGCTGGAAGTATGAAAAAGATTTTGCAATCCTTTTATATTATTTAATCTAAAAATTTATGAGTTTACAATTAAACTGTTGTATAATATTTAAATATTAAAATTACCCATATTGGCTATTTATTTTTTTATTTTTGGATATAATTTTTTTATGGCAAAGAGATTGAAAAAAAATAAAAATAATATAAATGTAATAATTACTTTTTTATTTTCATTGGTAGTTACAATTTTGAGTGCTTTATATTTTTCATTAAATTATGTACCTAAGGAACTTTATGAAGAGCAAGTTATGCGTCCCGGAATGCGTGAGGTTTATTATGTCAGCCAGTGGTGTTCTGCTGATTTTGGAAAACAAGAATTTATGTTATGGGATAAGACTAGAGTTGATTGTTTAACTAAGGATTATGCAATAGAATTTGATTTTGCTAAAAAATGGGCAGAAAGTGTTGGACAATCTTTATATTATGCGAAAATGACTGGGAAACAGCCTGCAGTTGCTTTGATATTAACTGATATTAAAGATTATAGATATGTTAAAAGAATTGAACGCTTAGAAAATGGTATAAAAATTTTTATTATTAAAGCGTATTAATTTTTAAAATTATTTTATTTTTTACTAGAAAAATTAAGCTATGTCTATGTTCGATGTATATTTGCAATGTATAATTTTTGTATAATTTTTACTTGATTTTGATATTTTTTTATTATAGTATTGTTAGGCAATAGATTAGTTGGGGTAAGAGATGCTGGTTTCCGAAATCGGGTATTTTAGTTCGAATTCTAAGAATTCGTATAAAGTTGATTCTACAAATAAGGTTCAAACTAAATCAAACTTAAGTGAAGGTTTTGGAAATGTTAATAATATGTTTTTTGCGTTTGCAGATAGGCAAAATTTGTTTACAAGATTGCTATCTTCAGTGACTTCTATATTTACATCTAAATCAGAGTCTGCTCAAAAATATTTAGATTTTATTGCTTAGATATTATTTTCTTCAAATAGGTATTTGATTAATCGTGAACAAATTGCCGGAATGACTGATATTATAACTAAGACAGGTACAATGCTGGTAGCTTGAGCTATATAGCCTATAATTGACATTGCTACGGCAACTATTCCCCATGAAAAACCGTTGATAAATCCTCCGATAATACTTTTATATTGCGGTAGAACTTTTTGTGCCATACTCATTGTGATTGGGGTTGCAAACATTGTTATAAATCCCATTAGTGCAAAGATAATAAATGAAATTATCGGTAGTGTCTTATAAGTAAGCATAAATAAAAGCATTAGTGGAAATGTTGTTATCATTGAAATATAAAAAACTTTTGCAGTACCAATTTTATTTTCAAATTTAGGACTTAATAATGAAGCAATACCGCCTAAAAATAAGAAACCGAATAAAGCTATGCCTATTTCGAATTTTGAATATCCTTGTGCTTTCCATAAAAATGGTAGTAGAATTGAACAGGACGTGGTGATTAAAGATTTTAGCATTGCTATGATATTTAGAATATTTAATTTTCTATTTGAAAGAATATCAATAAAAGCTTGTTTTAGATTTATATTATTATTTTGAGATTCTGAATTAGAAAATTTTGGAACCATTCTAAACATTAAAGAAGCCCATAAAATGCCTAATATACATAGTACAGGCATTTTGTTTAATCCAAAATATTGCGCTATTGATGAGGATAACAAGGGTCCTGTTGAATATCCAAGAGTTCCCATTGCAATAAAAATTCCCATAGTTTTTGCAGTATTAGAAGTTGTAAATTTCGATACTAAACCTAGAGCTTGTGGGTGATATAAGCTGGAACCAAGACTTCCTAGCATGATAAATAGAACCATAAGAAGTACGTTTTTTACTGATGGAGCAAATGATATAAATATTGAAGTGCATATTAACCCCCAAAAGATTAGTGCACGTTTTTTCATTTTATCTGCAAAAAATCCAAAATATGGTTGTAATAGTGATGAAAAAATATGAGAAACACTTAGAATAATTGTTGCAACGGGCATAGATATTTTAATTTGTTCTGCTATAAATGGCATAATAGGATTTAGAAATCCTGTGTAGATGTCGTTTATAAAATGTGCTCCAGCAAGCCATATTTGGGGTTTTTGTTCTTGTTTATTGTAAATCATGTTTTAATTCTCACATTAACATTAAAAAAAATCAATTCGTTGATAAAATATATTATGTAATTCTTAATCTTCATTTCTTTTTCTTTTCTTTTACGTCGCAATCAAAAGAAAAGAAATAGGCATTATAAATTTACATAATATATTTTATTACTATCTGAATTGTTAATTTTTTGTTTATTTTTTAAGGATTTTAAAAAATCAGTGTTATAACAATAATATGGAATAAGATTTATACTCTGAATTTAATTAGGAGTGACAAAATTAAATTTATTTAAGTAAAGGAGATAAAAAATTATGGCAAAAACAATTGGTATTGACTTGGGTACAACAAACTCAGTTGTTGCAGTTATGGAAGGTGGTAAACCAACCGTTATTGCTAACGCAGAAGGATCAAGAACAACTCCTTCTATTGTTGGTTTTTCTAAAACAGGCGAAAGATTAGTAGGACAATTAGCAAAACGTCAAGCTATTGTAAACCCAGATAAAACTATTGCTTCAATAAAAAGACATATGGGTGATAATTATAAAGTAAGTATTGATGGAAAAGATTATACTCCACAAGAAATTTCATCAATGATCTTAAGAAAATTGGCAGATGATGCTTCTAATTACTTAGGAGAAAAAGTTACATCAGCAGTTATCACTGTTCCTGCATACTTTAATGATGCTCAACGACAAGCAACAAAAGATGCTGGTAAAATTGCAGGTTTAGATGTTCTTCGTATCGTTAACGAACCTACAGCAGCAGCTTTGGCTTATGGTCTTGAAAAAGAAAAAGCTGAAAAAGTTTTAGTATTTGACCTAGGTGGTGGAACATTCGACGTTTCAGTTCTTGAAATTGGTGATGGTGTTCACGAAGTATTATCAACTTCAGGTGATACTCACTTAGGTGGTGACGATTTTGACCAAAAAGTTATGGATTGGATTTGCGAAGAATTTAAAAAACAAGAAGGCATTGATCTTTCAAGTGATAAACAAGCTATGCAACGTGTAAAAGAAGCTGCAGAAAAAGCTAAATGTGAATTATCTTCTGTATTTGAAACAAATATCAATTTACCATTCATCACAGCTGATGCTAATGGTCCTAAACACTTAGATTTGAATTTAACAAGAGCTAAATTTGAAGAATTATGCTACGACTTGTTAGAAAGATGTAAAAAACCTGTAGAACAAGCAATTCAAGATGCAGGTATTTCTAAATCTGAAATCAACGAAGTTGTATTAGTTGGTGGTTCATCAAGAATTCCTGCTGTTCAAAAATTAGTAAAAGATTACACAGGAAAAGAACCAAACCAATCTGTTAACCCTGATGAAGTTGTTGCAGTTGGTGCTGCAGTTCAAGCTGGTGTATTAGCAGGTGAAGTTAAAGATATCGTATTACTTGACGTTACTCCTTTAACATTAGGTATTGAAACTCTTGGTGGAGTTATGACTCCTTTAGTTCCAAGAAACACTACAATTCCTGTTTCTAAATCTCAAGTATTTTCAACTGCAGAAAACAATCAAACAGCTGTAGATATTCAAGTTCTTCAAGGTGAAAGACCAATGGCTAGAGATAACAAATCTTTAGGTATGTTCCGTTTGGAAGGTATTGCTCCTGCAATGCGTGGTATTCCTCAAATCGAAGTTACATTTGATATTGATGCTAACGGTATTGTAAATGTTTCTGCTAAAGATAAAGCTACTAACAAAGAACAAAAAATTACTATTACAAATTCATCTAACCTTTCTGAAGATGATATTGATAAAATGGTAAAAGAAGCAGAAGCAAACGCGGCAGAAGATAAAAAGAAAAAAGAAGAAGCAGAAATTAAAAATAATGCTGCAAGTTTAATCGGTTCAGCTGATAGAATCGTTAAAGATTTCGAAGGTAAAATTGATGTGGCTGATAAATCAAAATTAGAAGAACAAAAAGCTGCATTGCAAAAAGCAATAGATGAAAATAAATCTACAGATGAATTGAAAAAATTATCTGAAGAATTACAACAAACAATGTTCGGAATCTCACAAAAAGCATACGAAGCTGTTCAAAAAGAAGGTGAAGCAGCACAAAGTGCAAATTCTGAAAGTGCATCATCTGAATCTTCATCAAATAATAATGACGATGACGTAATTGATGCTGAATATGTAAAAGAATAGAAAAATTCTTTAAATAGATAGATAGTCCCAAATCCGAAAATCTCGGATTTGGGACTTCTTTTTGTATATAAAAATAGCCACATGACCGTATTATAAGAAAAATACTACAGTATAATATTTTTTATGGAAAAGATTAATCTTTATATTAGGATTTTAATAGCACTAAGATTTTTGTGGAATTTTTTTGTAGGTATATTTTTATGTCTTATCGGTGTGTTGTTCTTTAGCAGACAAGAATTTTCGAGTTCTCTGATGTATTTATCTCTGGGAATCGTTGCCTCTCTATTTTATATTATTATAGGATTGCTATTGTTTTTTTCTACAAAAAAATATCTGAAAAATATTGATAAAAGTAAATTTCAATATATCTTTTTATGTTTTAATCTAATAAATTTTGTTGTTTTTTTATTGATATTGATCTTTATAAAATTTGTTTTAATAGAATTGGCCGGAGTATTATAGTATGACAAATGAAAAAAATATAAAAATGCTTTCATCTTTTATTGTTTTTGCTCTAGCACATGTTATTTTGAGTTATTGGGGTATTGGCATTATTTTGGGACTTTCCATTGTATATTATCTGGAAAAAATGCCAACTATTGCTGATTTTATTTATTTGCTAATTGCAATATATTTATTTTTGAATATCTGTTCATATTTTGCATTAAGAGTAACATATGAAAGTTATATAAAAGGAAATCCAAAAGTTTAAAAATAAATTAATAGCCACATGACCGTATTATAGAAAAAATACTACAGTATAATGTTTCTTATGGAAAAGATTAATCTTTATACTAGAATTTTAATAACCTTAAGATTTTTATGGAATTTTTTTTCAGGATGTTTTGTTCTATCAACAACTTTAATTGCAGCTTCGCTTACGGATGATTTGCAGATTCGAGCTAATTATTGTATATCTTTTTATTTGATTTATATAATTATAGGCATTATTTTAGCAATTTTGATTAAAATAAAGTTGAAAGAAATTGATAAACATAATTTTCAGTTTATTTTGTTAGTATTTAATCTGATTATGATAGGTTTACTACTTTTAATAACTGTATATTAAATTTAACATGGGAGATGATATATGCAGGATAAAGATAATGTAAATGTTTTTTGCTATTTGACTTTTCTTTTTATCTTACATATAGCTATTAACTCAATTAGTGGATTTTTGTTTTCGTTTGACATTCCTAAGGTTAGAGCTTATATAAATTCAGATTATTTATCTCAAGTATATCATTTTTTATTAGTCTATTTATTAGTTAATGCTTGTATGCTATTTGCATTAAATACGACATTTAATGAATTTGTACATGGAAGCATTCCTCGTTGGCAAAATATATTATCTGCGATTTTGGTTATTTTAATAGTAACCACACCTTTTGTGTTGTTGATAATTAATTAATATAGCCACATGACCGTATTATAGAAAAAATACTACAGTATAATATTTTTATGGAAAAGATTAATCTTTATACTAGAATTTTAATTGCCTTAAGATTTTTGTGGAATATGTTTCTTCCTTTTTTTCTTATTTTTTATCTTACATTTTATAAATTTATTGACGAATTACCTCATTGGATTATTACGCTTGGATTTTCTTTTTTAGTTGTCGTGAGTATTTTTTTTATTGTAGTTTGTAAATATTTAAAAGATGTTGATAAGGGGTATTTTCAATTAGGATTTACTGTTAGTAATTTTATTATGTTAATATATTGTTTTGTTTTATTTTATAGTTTAGGAATTACGTTATGGTAGCAGTACAAATTTTAAAAGGAATAGTTTTAGCATTAGTTTATATCTTTTTTTTAGTTTACATTTATGGGTGTATTTTTTGTGTGTCTGTTCTGAGTGTTGTTGGTTCTATGAGTGTAGATTCAATTCTTATTAATCACAAGGGGATAATGGATTTAATACAATGTTTAGAGTTATCTTTAATATTTCTTTTAGCAAATATTTTATTTTACTTTGTATTAAGAACAATACATAATTGGGCAAATAAAGATTGAAGTAATTTTGCAAAAAATAGCCACATGACCGTATTATAAGAAAAATACTACAGTATAATATTTTTTATGGAAAAGATTAATTTTTATACTAGGGTTTTAATAGCTTTAAGATTTTTGTGGAATATTTTTGCTCCCATAACTCTTCTTTTTCTTACTATAATAGATGTCATTACTGAGGGATTTCCCGGTTATATTAAATATATTTATTTGATGTCATTATTTATGTTTATTTTGGGTATTTTTTTTATATTTGTAACTTTGAAATATTTAAAAAATATTGATAAGAGTTATTTTCAACTTGTATATACAATTTATAATTTTGTTTTATTTTTATTCTTTATTGTAATTTATTGGGGGTAGATTAGAGTCATGGTAATAAAAACGTCAAATTTAAAAATAATAGCTATAATATTTGCTCTTATATTCCTTGTTATGTATATTTTTATACATGCTTTCTTACTTTTATTGAATAGTTTTTGTATTTCTATGGATGTGTTTGGGTTTGTTGATCCGATTCCTTATGCAAGTTTGTCAGACTTGAAAAAAGCAATAATATCTAGTCTATATCCAGAATTGCCGGTATATGTTTTAATAAATTTTATAATATATTTTGTATTAATGGCAGTATATAATTTGGCAAATAAGATATATTATTTAATAAAGAAAAAAGCAAGTGAGCAATAGTTACTCACTTGCTTTTTGTTTGTTACCAAGTTTCTAAAATAGATTTAGGTGTTTTGGTTATGATTATTTCATAATAAGTTCTTATAGTTTCAAGATCTTGTGCTTGTCTTGCAATTTGAACTTTCCAATCTTTATCATCTTTATTGAAATCATATGTATCAAGTAAAACAGAAATTAAATTTCCTTGTTTATCAATATATGAATATACGATATCTGTATGTCCGATAGACTTTGCTATGTTCTCACTGCTGCCTAAATATGTACTGCCGCCTTTTATAACTTTACCTTTTTGTAAGTTATCTTTGTTTTTTATATAATAATTTTTTAATTCCGGTGATATTGAAATTTCTTGAGCAAGATTGCTTTCGGAATTTAAAATAATACCGATTGTATCTGTTTTATCTAATTGATGTTTAACTTTTTTCTGAACAATATTCTGTAATTCTTTTGATGGCAAGTCTGAGATTTTTCCGACAAGACTTCCATTTTGGGTGATATATTCTTTGCTTGTACTAAAATCATTAGAGGCGGCTTCCCATAAGGCTGCTGCATCTGGTATTGTGTTATCTATATTGTGACAAAACATTCCTAAATCAACAATTTTTCTAGGAATTTCATAATCTTTTGTGTTATCAACAATCTTTTTTATATTTTTGCTTATGAATGAGCTATATTCTGGGATGTTACGTTTAGTATTTGCTTGATTGTTTTTTATTAATGGATTTATTTCTTTATTTTGTTTTACGATTTCGTCAAAGTTAGTTTTTAAATTTTCTAATTCATCAACAACTCCTGCTATATTATTTTGATTATTTAAATATTCTATTCTTGCCATAATTTCTTTATTTTTTTGGTTTAGTTGTCTCAATGTTGAATATATCTTGTAAATCTTTTCATATTCTTTAGAATCGGTGACCTTTGTAAGGTAATCCAGAGTAAGCTGTTCACGAATTATCGATTCTTGCAGCCCTTCTTTAATATTGTTCAATGATTCAATAAGCTCATTTGAATTTGTATTTTTTAATCCTATTTTTTTTAATACTTTATTGATACATTCTCTGGTTTTATCAATGATAGAAAGAGAGTTTTTTGTATCTTCAGGTAAAATTGCTTGATCGTTTACTGAAATTCTACCTTCAAGTTTTTGGAGGGAATCAGAATTTTCTTGAGCAGAAGAATTTGAATCTTCAGAAGCTGAAGTTGTATCTGAATTTATGCCACGATAATGTTCTCTTACATTTGTTCCATCTTCTCTGGTATAACTATTTACATGAATACGTTTGTCTGACATTGTTTATATCCTTTCGATTTTTAAGTCCTTAATCTGTTGGCTAAACAATCAGGTACAATATTAGTTATTCAGTTTTTTATATTCAGGACAGTTTTTTTAATGACTCAATATTTAAGTATACTATTTTTTTATGTTTTGTAAATAGACAAGTGGTTATTTTATAAGAAAGTATGTAATTATTGCAAAAAATAATAAAATAATTTAGGATTATTATATGAATAATGAAGTTTTAAAAAATCTGTCTTATGGTGTGTATGTTGTAACGTCGAATTGTGGTGAAACTCCGACCGGTTGTGTTGCTAATAGTTTAATTCAAGTTACATATAATACTGTTTTAGTGAGTATGCATCACGATAATTATACAAATAAGTGCATCGAAGAGTCACAAAAATTTGCAGTATCTATTCTTGGAATTGATATAGATAATAAGGTTATTGGAACGTTTGGTTATCGCTCAGCGAGAGATGTTGACAAATTCAAAGATATAAATACAAAAATAGTAAACGGACTTCATATTATTGAAGATGCTATCGGTTATTTGGTTTGTGATGTCGTTGACAAAATGGAAACCGAAACCCATACTCTATTTTTGGGTAAAATAATTGATTGCGAAATGCTTCATGACGAAATTCCAATGACTTACGCTTATTTTCATAAAGAAAGAAAAGGTAAAAGTCCTAAAAATGCTCCAACTTTTTCGAATTAAAATATAAGGTTGTGTAAATGAATAAAAAAGTATTATCAAATTTTGCTCTTTTTTTCACTGCTTTAATCTGGGGTGTTTCTTTTGTTGCTCAGAAAGCAGGCATGGATTATGTTGGACCTTTTAGTTTTAATTTTATAAGATGTATTTTAGGTGGTTTAAGTTTATTACCTTTGATTTTTCTATTAAAAATATCTCATCCGGAACCTCGTTCTTCGAGATTAGTGCATAAAAAACGAATATTCTTATTAAAAGCAGGCCTTTCTTGTGGTTTAGCACTTTTTACAGCAATGACAATACAACAATATAGTATGATTTCTGCGTCTGCCGGAAAAGCAGGGTTTATTTCGGCATTGTATATAATTTTTGTGCCATTAATTATGTCATTATTTGGTCAAAAAATTTCAAATACAATAAAAGTAAGTATAGGAATGGCACTTGTCGGATTGTATTTATTGTGTTTTAAATCAGGCAGTGGATTTGATTTTTACGATATTTTATTGTTAATAAGTGCATTTTTCTATGGGGTGCATATACTTGTTGTTAATTATTTTTCCAGACATATTGATGCGATAAAAGTTTCATGTTTCCAGTTTTTTGTAGTTGGAATTTTATCTTCTATCTTGATGCTTATATTTGAAGAACCAACTTTACAAGGTTTTATTGATTGCAAGGTTCCAATTTTATATGCGGGAATTTTAACTTGTGGTGTTGCTTATACTTTGCAAATTTTTGGACAAAAATACACAGCCCCGACTGTTGCGTCGCTTATTTTTTGTCTTGAATCTGTATTTGCAGTTGTCGGAGGAAGTTTGATACTGCATGAATCAATGACGTTGAAAGAAATTTTTGGCTGTGTATTTATGATAAGTGCTGTAGTATTATCTCAAGTCCAATTTAATTTTATAAAGAAAGTGCCTTCACAACTTTCTCCGCCAGAAGTAGAGCAGATTTTGGATTCTGACCTGTAATAATTTTACGATCAACACAAACATGTTCACTCCAAGGCTCTGCATCTTCAAAATTCGCACCTAATTTGCGTAATTTTGTTTCTAGTAAAAACGGAACAAATTCATCCATTTTTGTAATATATTCTTCTTTATTTGTTAAAGATGTAATTGTTTTATCTTTGACAATAGGATCTCCTTTTTTGTCTACTGCTAGGATTAAACCTGCAGGTCCGTGACAAATTGCACTGATAATTTTGTGATTTTCATAAAAATATTCAACAATTTCTTTTAACAGTAAGTCATTTGCCAAATCAAACATTGGTCCGTGACCTCCCGGAAGAAATAATGCATCATAGTTTTTGTAGTCTACCTCTGAAAGTTTTGTGGTTTCACGTAAAATCTTGATACATTCATCCCATTCCATTGGGTTTGAGCAAGACATACTGTTTTCATCAACCGGTGACAAGCCGCCCAAAGGACTTGCTACAGTTATTTCATAACCTGTAGCTTTAAATACAAGATATGGTACGGAAAATTCTTCTAGATTTACTCCGGTTTCTTTAATGTTTTCGTCACCGCGCGAATTTGTTGTAACTATCAAGATTTTTTTATTTTTATCAGACATAGTAAAACTCCTTTATTATCAAAAGGAGTTTACAATAAAAGAGTTATATTTTTATGCCCTTAAAAGGCTATAAATAGCATTTTCTTTCTTGACCTTCAACGCCTGCGTAAAGTTCAACAAATTGTTTAGCCGGACTAACATCAATTTTAGATAGTAAAACTTCTTCGATTTGGAAGAATCCAACATCTCCTGACATTTCTATATCAATTTTGATAGGTTTTCTTTCGCCGCGATGAATTCCAATACGATTTATTGCATTAGCCGAGTATTTGTGAATATCACCGACGCGAGGAGTTGTATTTAGTGCCATAGGAATTCTGGCTCTACCTTTGGTCATATCGCAGCCATCTGCGATTAGGAGAATTCCTGCCTCAATTGAATGAATTTTTCTTGAAGACATGTGTCCGACAATAGCTTCAGTTGTTACAGCTTTTATAATTATACGTTTGTGTAAGTCATTTGGGAAAAGATGCATTAGAGTTCGTTCAATAATAGGTTGAGCTAAAAGAGCGGACATTTCTTCATGTCCTTGTCTGCCGATAGCCATCCCTAAATCATGCATCATTCCTGCGAGAATTACTGCGCACATACTGTCTTCAAATGTACCCATTTCTTCGGTTTCTAATGAAGTTTTTATTCCTGCTTCATGTAAAATATTCAGCATTTTTATCGCATTACCGACTACTTGACGCATATGTACGGGACCGTGGTCGTTATATCCGAGTCTTCTTATAGATACACTGTTTGCATAGTCTTGCATTTCTTGCAATTCTTCATCTGCAAATAAATATTTTACTAATTCCAAGCATTGTGGAATATTTTTTAATCTGTTTTGAATTTTTGTTTCTGTTGAAATTTCTTTTACTGATTTCATAATAACCTTTTCTTTCGACTGCTTCTATTAATATGATAACCTATAAAGTATAAAAAGTTAACCCTGAATTATAAAAATTTTTATTATATAATTTTATTATGAACGATTACAAATTTTATTTAGATAATGGGATATATAAATTTCAAACCGGTGATTATGAAGGTGCAGTATCTGATATTGGAAAATCGCTTGAATTAAAAAATGATTGGGCAATTCCATATTTTTATCGAGCTGCAGCTTATCAGGCATTGGAAGATTTTGATGAAGCAATGCTTGATTACACAAAGGCTTTAAGTATCGATGATAATATGGTTGATGCTTATTATAACAGAGCTAGAATTATTCTTTCACGTAAAGATATTGATAATCCAAATATTCAAAATGCCGTTACAGATTTGGAAAAAGCACTTAAGTTGGATCCGAATTTTATTGATGCTTTATTTGCAATGGCTGCGGCTCAAAAGAAATTGGAGAATTACCATAAAGCTTTGGAATATTTAGAACGATTGCTTAAGCTGGAACCTGAGGCAGTTCATGCTAAAGCTTTAAAAAATCTCATTTTGAAAAAATATATTGTGTAAAATTATATAAAATTAGGGATAGTTGTGAAAAAATTTATAGTTCTATTAAGTTTGTTGTGTATTTGTCCATCAGTGTTAGCAGAAGATGCTGTGACACTTTGGGATGATTTAAATTTTCAAAAACTTACTATAAATGATATTGAACATGCTGAAAATGATGTTAATATTTCACAAGAATTATTCCCGACAATTGCCCCTTTGGCAACTCCTGAATTTTTAAAGCCTGTAGATACTCTTGAAACTCAGTCTAAACTGCATACCGGTATAAGTAATGCTGCAAAGTATTTATATAATTTGCAAATTGATCAAACAAATACTCCATCATCTTTATTTGAGGAACAATTAACAAAGCATTTTGAAAATGGTCCTGTAGATAGTTTGCATGTTTGGGGTGTAGTACAAAGTACGTTCAGTACTGACATTCCGGAAGATGGTGGCGGACGTTCAAAATTTAATACAGGACTTACCAACGTGTTATTTGATGCAAAGATGAAAGGCGGACAGGATATGTTTCGTCTTATGTTTGATGTTTCGCATCAGCATAATAGAGGTTTCATGCATCAATTTGTACAAGATGCATATTATGCAACAAAACGAATCCCGCATCATACGATCTTAATTGGTAATTCAAGACCAGGAGTGGGTTATGAAGGTGCGCAGTCTCCATATACTTTGCCATTTATAAACAGATCTCAAATTTCAAGAAATCTTGCAAATGTAAGAAAAGTCGGTGTGAGAGTAAAAGGTGATTATTCTTTTGTTGACTATGATTTTGGTGGTTATAGTTCGGATACATTTTTTACTGAATTTTTACCAGGTGTGGAATTTGATGGCTGGGTTAACCTTAAACCATTAGCCAAAACTAATGGGAAATATGGAAGACTCACTACCGGAAGTGGAGTAGTTTCAGGGACAAGAAATTCAATCGGATATCTTGTTGGCGGAGCTTACGTTGGTTATACTTATAAAAATTTCTGGACACGAATGGAGTACGCTATTTCAGATGGTTCAAACGGTGTTTCTGGTTTGACGGATAAGCGTCGTCAAGGTTGGTATGTTACGTTGGGATATTTTCTAACTAAGAAGTTGGAAGTTCTTGCCAGATATGATGAATTCGATCCGGATAGAACAACTAAAGCGGATAATCAAAGAGAATATACCGCAGGTGTTAATTATTATATAAAAGGACAGGCTCTTAAATTTATTATGAACTATATTTACTGTCAAAATGAAGCCAAAGCTGATAGTCATAGAATTTTGTTAGGTGCGCAGCTTGCAATTTAATTTATTCGTCGATTAATTTGAATTTATCTCCTAATTCCTTTTCTAAAATATGAACAAGTTGTGATGGTTTTATTCCCAGAGCTTCTGCAATTCTCCATAATGTTATAAATTTGCAGTCAATTTTGGCTCTTTCAATTTTATTGAGATTACTGTCATTTATTCCATATTCATCTGCTAATTTAGTACAAGATATACCAACTTCTTTTTCTCGGATATTTTTGATAATTTGTCCAAGGACTTTTCTCAAATGTAAACTTTTGTCGTCTTTATATTGCATTTTTTAATAATAGTAAATATTCTAATGTTATCTCCGTTATATATGACGAAGCAAGTAAAGTTTAGTTCCATAACAAGTTAACGTGTGAAAAGGGGGCAAGATGTTAAACCAAGAATTAGAATCAAAAAAAGATGTTGATGTATTAAAAATTTCTAAAAATGTTAGGGAAATTGCAAGTGAAATTTGTGATGTGACTGTTCTTGCCAAAACCGTGAAGTCAATGATTTTGAGCGATTCAAAAAATAGTGAGGACTCTGTAAAAATGGTAGCGATTTTATTAAAAGAAATTCAAAATTTGAAAGATAAAGTTATTGATTTAGATCATTATTTAGAGTTTTTAGAATAATTTTCAAGTTATAAAAAATATAATTATATAAGAGTATATAAAGTTCCCCTTATCGTATATAAACATATATTTTATGTTTATAGTAGAATATCAGTGTAATAATTTAACTTTAAGAAAGGGGTTATAATGTTGACAAAAAATTCAAATGTTACAGCAAAATTTTCAGGTGTGGATTTTGGTAAATATTCATCTAAAGTTTCTGAATTTGTTAGCGAATTTTCATCTCGTGCTAACCAAAAAGGTCAATTCTTGAACTGGGTTAATCTTCCATCAGAACAAGCTAAAAGAGTTGATGAAATTTATGAATTAGCTTCAAGTTTAAAATCTCAAACAGGCGCTGCAAAACTTAGTGTTATGGGTATTGGCGGTTCTAAACACACTGTTGAACATATGTTGTCTGTTAATGGTTTAAATATTAAACAAGATTTAATTGAATTTTATTCAGATGTTGATTCTGCAAGTTTCGAAAGATTCTTATGCAGATTAGATAATGATGTTTTATCTTCTAATTATTTAATCGCATCTAAATCAGGTTCCACTTTTGAAACTAAAGACGGTTTCTTGAGAATTCTTGATATGTTGACAGAAAGTTATAAAGCTCAAGGTAAATCAGAAGAAGAAGCAAAAGTAGCTGCTAACAAACACTTTATCGCAGTTACTGATGGTAATGCTGAAAAATCTGAACTTAGAAGAACTTCTAACAAAAACGGATGGCTAGGCGATTTATTTATTCATGATGATGTTGGCGGAAGATTTTCTGCATTTGATGATCACGCTTTATTTACTCTAGCTTATGCTGGCATGAAAAAAGAAGATATGGTTGCTATGTTGAATGCTGCTCAAGAAGTTTCAACAGAATCATTAACCAATGATTTAGATATCAATACGGCATTGAAAGAAGGTATCTTCTGGGCTGATGCAAAAATGGCCGGTATTTCAGCTTCAGTTCATCAATATATGGGTTCTATTTTTGAAAATACTGTTTATTGGCACGCTCAAATGCAAAATGAATCAGTTAAAGATACTCTAAAACAAGTTGCAAAGGTTCCTGATGCAATGCACCATTCTGCAGAAGCTCATTTTAATCCTGCTAACAAACTTGTTTTTGCATTAACTGTTCCTCAAGATAACGGTGTTTGCAGAGAAAATGCAGAAAGCTATATCGATGCTTTGACTAAATCTTATGAAGTTACAGGTGCATTTTTCTTAGAAACTGCAAAAACTCAAGGTATGGGTTTAACTCCTGCTGCTGCAGGTGCTTTGACTCAATTAAGAGCGTTTGCTACAGTTTATCAGGAAATTGTTGAAAAAGTTATGTCTGGTACAGCTTTCCCTGAAGTATTAGATAGTGTACTTCAACCTCACGTTGAATTCTATAAAAAGAATTTAAAAGGCGGAGTTGTTGTTCCGGGTAGAATTTCTAAATAGGAATTTAATTTTTATTTTAAAGCGGGTACTTTAAATAGTATCCGCTTTTTGATTGATGACTTAATTATATTTAGGTTGTAGGATTTTTCTATGGCAACAAATTTCGATTTTTTAAAAACTGTTGATAAAAATTTGTTTGAAATAATTACGGAAGCCGAAAAATTATATCGGGATGAGTATTTTGAGCAGTGTATGAGCCAAACAAGAAGGTTTGGTGAACATGTTTGCAAAAATGTGCTTGGAAAAAATCGTACTTCTGAGAATACTTTTGATGAAATGCTTGCAACCTTGAAAGATAAAGCGAATGGTGCCGAGCAAGAAAAAGAATTTATAAATGATTTGTATTTTTTAAAGAAACAGGGTAATGCTTCTGTTCATTCTTCAAAGGTTAAGAAAGATGGGATGACAGCATTGGAATGTCTTCAAAGAGCTTTTGAAGTTGCTGTTAATTATGCGGTTTACAATAAAAAAGGTAAGCAAAGTATTTTGAAATTGAGATATGATACAGAACTTCTTGTTACCGGTAAAAGGTCTAAAAAATCATTGACTGAAAGATATCTTGAAGAAAAAGATAAGGCAAAAACTTTTACTAAGCGTAAGACTGTAAAAACTAAGGCTTCTAAAAAACAGGTTTCTTCTATGAAATCTAAAACTAATGAACAAAAAGGATTTCCTATATATTGGATAATTGTCGGAATTTCATTTATTGCAGCTTGTATTGTAATGGTTATGAGTATTCTTTAATGAAAGAAAAAGAGGAATTTGGTATTCCTCTTCATGTACAGTTTTGGGTTGTAAAAAATAATTTTTATAGTGTTAATTTCGCCTAACATTTTTCGCGTAAAAAATCGTTATTATGGTGTCGGTGATGTTTATGATCATTTCTGTAACCGATACCTGCACGATAGCCGGATACTGCATATAAAATTGGTAATGATGGTTCAATCCATTTTAAGCCTGATAGTAATGAAACTGTTGCAATGTCGTCTGTGTGTAAACCTATATCAAGCAGTTCAGGGGTTCTGTTATCTTTCTTTTTATCATTTGAAATTAGAGGATTGATAAACTTATTACCAATATAATTTGCAATGGCACTTCCGCCAATAATTCCTGTTAAAATAATTCCGCTAACCATACCGACACATCTTGCTGCTTTAGATTTTATATTAAGTTTTTCAAGGATTCCAAGCGCAACACCGGCTCCAATATTACACATAAATATATTTGCAAGATATTGGTAAACGCCTTCTTTAATTTTATTTGTTATTCCATGTTTCCAATGTTTTTCTGTTAGTCGGTCAGCAGCAATTCCCCCAGCAATACCTCCTGCTACAGGCACGGCTCCAAAGATTGATAACCAACCTATTTCTTTGAAAATATCTTTAGATGTAATATTATCAGGCGGTGGAATAAGTTTGTCGAATTGTTCTTTACTGATATTATTGCGTAAAGTATTAACGTCTTTTATTGATAAAATTTTATTTTTTGCTTTTTCCAAAATCTTTGTAAGTTCTTTTGAATATTCCTTTTTGGATAGCATTTCATTAATAGTTTGAGTATTTTCAGCTGTTATTTCCTTTAATGTTTTTGAGGCTTTTCTTCCTGTAAGATAGCTTGCAATTTTAGGTGCTTTGATTGCAGAAAGTGTTGTAGCAGCTAAAATTACTGATAATTTACAGCCTGTTTTTGCTCTATTTTCAGGTTGAGAATTTTTCATTTCGTTTAGTATAAATAAAGAACTTCCGGCTGTTAATATAGTTGGAACTTGTTTATTAAGTTTTGCTGTTAATAGGGGTTGGTCGAGAAATTTCCCGAATGATGAAACTTTTATCATTGTTTGATTTTTTCCTTATTGTATAAATTTGCGATTTCGGTGTGTTCTTTCCAGAATTTTGTAAATTCTGTCATTTCATCAAGAACATTTTTTGAAATAATATGTTCTATTCTGCAGGCATTTTCGCTGGCTTCTGATTTTTGAATTCCTAGTACTGTTTCAAAAAACTGTTCAAGGGTGTGGTGTTTATTGTAGATTTCAATAGCTTCTTTTATTCCCATATCAGTTATGGAAATAGCTTCATAACTACTGTAATTTATAAGCCCTTTGGCAACTAATTTCCCTAAAGCTTCAGAAACTGATGCTCTTGAAATGTTGAGCTGTCTGGCAAGTTCTGCACCTTTCAGCGGTTTTTCATTTATATGAGAAATATAAATTGCTTCGATATAATCTTCTAATCCTGAAGATAGACTTTTTGTTTCAGCGCACATTTTATGCCTTTCTGTATTTTACGGAATTATTGTAAGGTAAACCTAACACTTTGTCAAGTGTAAATTTTTATAAATTTCATCCGTATGGAGTATGCCAAATTTTCAAATGACTAATATACTAAAGATGTGGAGAGGGGAATTTTATGTTAACACAATCCTTAAATGATAATTTAAAGAATATAGAAAAGAAGAGTCTAAGAACAAAAGCTTCTAAATTTGGCGGTTTGTTCACAGTGCAATCAAAGGGTGCTGAAAATGATGCAGCATTGGATGAGTTGTATGGTAGTCAAAAACTTGCTAAATTTGTAAGAAAGCAAGAAAAGGATACTGTTTCTAAATCTGAAGTTTCTGAGGACGTAATGGATATGAAAGATTATATCGTAGAAGATCCGCACGAAATTAATTTAAGCGTTCCTCTTGTTTCTCCGGTTCAGATTGATGAAAAATTACCGTTTTTCAAGTCTATTACTTATAAATTATCTTGTATTTACGGTTAACTTAATATAATAAAAGCTTTAAAGAAGGATTATTTAAAATCCTTCTTTTTTTTGTATATTTATGATATTATTTACAAAAGTACATAAAAAGAGAGTTTTATTTTTGTTAGCAGTTAGAGAAAAATTATTAACAATAAAAGGTGATTTGTTTGGGGGAATAATTGCAACGATTATTGCATTTCCTCAAGCTTTAGCATTTGGTGTTGCCTCAGGAATGGGTGCATCTGCAGGGATTTGGGGTGCGATAATATTATCTCTTTTTGCAGGAGTTTTGGGATGTAATTTGCCTTTAATTTCTGGACCATCAGGACCTACAGCTATAATTATTGCAACTATTGTCGGACTTAGTACTGGAAATATTACTTCGGTTATTACTATTCTTGCAATGGCTTCTATTTTTCAGATGATAATAGCACAAACTCCGATTCCAAGAATGATAAAATATGTTCCGTATCCTGTAATTTCAGGATTTTTGACTGGTATAGGGTTAATAATTATTATTTTGCAACTTGCTCCGTTGTTGGGCAGCTCTGCGCAATCTTCCACTATCAAAGCGTTATTAAATTATCCTGCAGTTTTTTCGAATATTAATATTCATGCATTAATTTTAGGTCTTGGAACTTTGTTTATTTTATTTTTTACCCCGAAAGTGGTATCAAAGATTATACCTTCTCAACTTTTGGCTCTTGTTATAATGACAGGTGCTGCTTATTATTCGGGTTGGGATATTGATAAAATCTCTACATTAACATTTTCACTTCCGCATTTTCAAATGCCGGAATTTTCGTTTGAAGCTATACTAAGAGATACTCCTGTTGCTTTAACTCTTGCGTTTATTGCTACTAGTGAAAGTTTGTTAACAGGAATCATTATGGATTCTCTAACAAAAGTTAAACACAATTCAAAAAGATTGGTGTTGGCTCAAGGATTTGGAAATTTGTTCTGTGCTTTGTCCGGTTCAATGATGGGTTCTGCGGCGACTATGCGTAGTGTTGCCGCTGTTAAGAGCGGTGCATCTACTCGTTTAGCGGCGATACTTTCAGCAATGATTTTGGTTCTTGTTTTGTTTAAGTTGAACGGATTTATTGCACAGATTCCTATATGTGTTCTTGCTGCTATATTGATTAAAATAGGGTATGATATTCTTGATTTGAAAGTTATAAAAGTTTTGAAGTTTGCGCCAAAAGACGATTTATATGTTTTAATTGCAGTACTTTTACTTACTGTATTTTATAATTTAATTTTTGCTTTAGGAATCGGAGTTATTCTTGCGGCTCTTCTTTATGCGAAAAGAATTGCGGATGATTGTAATATAAAAGTTACGCATTATAATCACCTTGATTATACGGATTATGAAACCAAAATAGAAAAAGATTCGCATTACAAAATAAGAATTTTGCATATTGACGGACAATTTTTCTTCGGTTCAATTACTCAAATTGTTTCACATTTTGATGAACTTTTGGGAACTGAATATATTATTCTGAATTACAGTTCAAATACAGAACTCGATATGTCTGCTATTTTTGCATTAGAAGATATAATTGTAAGATTACAGGCTCAGAAAATAAAATTATTCTTAGTTATTCCAAATGATAAAGTTTTTGAACAGATAAAATCGTTAGAAATTATTTCTCAGTTAGGTGAAGATGCAGTTTTACAAGATGAAAATAAGGCGATTGATACTGCAATGAAAAATATTCAAACAATAGCAGAATAATTTTTACTGTGCTAGAATTAAATAGAAAATAGAAGGAGATATGTTATGTTTCAAGTTTATACAGCAAAGGATAAATCAGAATTATCAAAAAACTTAATCGGAGAATTCAAAGACTGGGACGAAGCTATGGATTGTGCGGAGCAAGCAGTTGAAGGCAAACCTGGGCTTCGATATATCGTTGAAGAAACAAACGGTTGCGTAAATAGTTATGGTGAACTTATTGCAACTGTTGTGGCTGAAGGTGTTTCTGGAGATGAAGAATAATATTCTCAATTATTGTTTAAAAAGAATAATGAAATAATAAAAATGAAGGGTTGATTTAGCCCTTCATTTTTTCAAGTAATTTAGTATATTTTTTGTAATCCTTACCCCAAACTTTCATTCCGTCTAATACCGGGCGAAGACTGTAACCAACATCAGTTAAGGTATATTCGACTTTTGGTGGAATCTGCGGATAAACTGTTCTTTCAACCAACCCGATTTCTTCCATTTCACGAAGATTAGAGGTTAGAACTTTTTGAGTAATTCCTTTTACGGATTTTTTTAATTCTCCAAATCTTTTGGTACCATCAAGTAAATCTCGTATAATTAATATTTTCCATTTACAGCCGATCATCTTTAATGTTGCTTCTATCGGGCATTTAGGCAGGTCTTTTGCGTTCATAAATCTCCGTTAGTATCAATTGGGTACTGTGATTAAATCTTATACTAACACGTTATAGCAAGGGTTGCAATATTATTAAGTGTTATATGATTTCTTTAAGTTCTTCCGGAGTAAAATTGAACTCTCCAACTTGCCCGTAGTGTGTTGGCAGGATAAATTTAATGTATTCATCTGTAGCTTTTTTGTCTGTTTGCATTATGCTTATAATTTTGTTTTTGTTGAACTTTGCAATCTTTTTAAACTTAAATTTTTTGATTAAATCTTCGGATAAAAATTCATATTCTCTATCGATTAAATTCAATTTTGAAGCCAAATTAAATGCAAAAATTATTCCTTCAGCTACACATTCTCCGTGGGTATATTTTTTGTAATTTGTAATATTTTCTACCGCGTGTGCATAAGTATGTCCAAAATTTAAGATTTTTCTTAATCCGCTTTCTTTTTCATCTTGTTGAACTACAGATATTTTCATATTTATGCAGATTTTAATAAGTTCCATTAAAGTTAAAATATCTTTTGCGAGAATTTTTTCATAATTACTATTTAAAAAGCTTATCAAATTTGCTTTTTCTTCTGTAGGACAGCTGTTTTCGATAAATCCGTATTTAACAACTTCGCCAAGACCGCTTTTAAACTGTCTTTCATCTAAAGTTTTTAAGAAATTCACGTTAATAAAAACGGCTTTTGGTTGATAAAAAGTTCCGATAAGATTTTTGCCATAGGTTGTATTTATTGCAGTTTTACCGCCTACGGAGCTATCAGTGCAGGCAAGGAGTGTTGTCGGAACTTGGATATAATTTATTCCTCGCATGTATGTTGATGCTGCAAACCCTGTTATATCTCCTATTACACCTCCACCAATTGCTATAATGGAATCTTCACGAGTTAGCTTATGCTTTAGCGCAAAATTTAGTATTTTTGTGTAATTTTTAAAATTCTTTTCGCTTTCTCCATCATTCAAAATAAGTGTTTGAGATTTTGGGAAATCTAGGATTTTGGAATATAATTTGTGAATTTTTTTACTGAAAACAACTATATAATTTTTGTTTTTAACTTCTTCCAATATTGCATTTTTGAGATTTTCAATGTTATCATTTTTTATAAATATTGGATAGCTTAAGTTTTTACTTGTTATATTTACATCAAATTTATCCATTATAAAGCTCCTAAGATTTCTTTAGTAATTTCTTGCGGTTTTTTATTATCAGTTATTATTTTAATATGTGCTTGTTTGTAATTATGTTCTCTTAATTCAATTATTTCTTGAATTTTTTCAATTGTCATATTGTTATTTAACAATGGTCTTTCGGTATTGTTTTTAATTCTGTCAAAAATAATTTCAGCTGAAGTTTCTAAAAAAATAACCGTTGAATTTTCTAATAAAAATTTTCTGGAATCTTCATTTTCAAAAGCTCCGCCTCCGGTTGAAATTATGCAATTATCAGGAATAAAGGTATCTTTAATTATTTTATTTTCGATTTTTCTGAAATAGTTCTCATCCTCAGCGGAAAATATTTCTGAAATAGTTCTATTTTCAAGTACTTCTATTTTAGAATCAATATCAATATGTGAGATTTGCAATTTATCTGCCAATAGTTTACCTATTGTCGATTTCCCGCTACCCATCATTCCTATTAGAGTTATTGTTTTCATAGCTTTATGATATCTTAAAATGAAAAAGAAATAAATATATTTAATCTTTTTAATATGTTTTTGTGTTAGGATATGAGCAATAAGAGGGGATGAAATTATGTATAAAAAAATATTATCGTTATTAATGTTGGTTATTATTGCATGTTGTGGTTGCGGTAAGAAACAAGAAGAAGCATTAACAAATGATTTGGATAATATAATAAGTAGAGATAAACTTGTTGTCGGAGTTAAAACTGATACTTATCCATTCGGATATTATGATGAAAAAGGACATTTTTCTGGTTACGATGCAGCTTTAGCAAGATTGATTGCTCGTGGAATTTTGGGCAGTGATAAAAAAATTAAATTTGTACCAGTTACGGCTTCTGATCGTATGATGAAATTATATTCAGGTGATGTTGATATGATTATTGCAACTATGTCTGTAACCCCTAAACGTCAGGAAATTTTGGATTTTTCGAATTCTTATTATACAGCGGGACAGGCTGTTCTTGTGAAGAAGGGTAGCCCTATTAAGACATTAAGAGATTTGAATGGTAAAATTGCAATAATTGTATTTGGTTCAACAAGTGAAAAAAGTTTGAGAACTGCCGTTCCAAATGCTTCAATAAGGGGGTACAGAACATATACAGATGCTTATAAGGCTTTGAAAGCAGGAAAAGCAGATGCTATTGTTTCAGATGATACTATTTTGCTTGGATTGGCACTTAAGGATGATGGTGTTGTGTTATTGCCAAAACGTTATTCGAAAGAACCATATGCCGTGGCTTTTAGAAAAGGACCAGAATCAAAAGATCTTGTTAGAGCAGTAAACAATGTTATTGATATCGAAACTCGAAATGGACATTTAAAACAAATTCGTGAAAGTTATGGTATTAAAAATAGTGCCAGATAATTATAGCTTGAAGAATTTTTTAGCAAGTTGAATTTCCTGCGGTTTTTCTATCGCAGGATTTTTAATTTTTTCTTCCAAAATATAATTGAAACATTCTTGATATTTGGGTGATGGTTTTATTCCCATATTTTGCAAATCTGAACCGTTTATTTCAAGTTTAATTTTTGATAATTCGTCTAAATATTTTATTACTATTGATTTATTTATTGTTGCAAACATTAAAATGGATTCAAGATTCATTCCATCGAAATTTTTATAAATATCAAAATCTGAAGTTGATTCTGATATGAGTTTTGATTCGCAAAGTTTTTGGAAGTCTTCGACAATTTTTTTCTCTACCTTGTTTAGCGGAAGTTTTGAAACCTCAGGGATTAAACCCACATAAATTATCCAAATATTTTTAGGATTATATTTTTTTACCATTTCTTCAAGATTAACTTTAGGAAGATTGAAATCTTGTGGTGTGATAAGTTTATAAATTTTTTGTTCAACAAATTTTTCAAACGCTTCGTTTGAATTAAGGTTGAAAGTTTCAATTAATTCTTTTTTAAGTCTTTTGTAAGACATATCATAGTTTATATTTTTTAAGTATTCATTTTGAAGTTTTTTGGTATGTTCTTCAAGTTCAAACCCAAATCTTACTGTAAATTTTAAACCTCTAACAATTCTTGTCGGGTCATCGATAAAGCTGTTATTATGCAGTACTCGAAGGACTTTGTTTTTAATATCATTAAGTCCGCCTGTGTAATCTGTTATTTCTTCGGTTAAAGTTGATTGTGCAAGTGCATTGATTGTAAAATCTCTACGAAGTACATCTTCTTTTAATGAACATCCGATATTGCTAACTAGCGGTAGATGACCTTTTAGCGGATATGTTTCGCATCTTGTGGAAGCTATATCGATTTCTTCACCATTGAGTTTGATTTTTACGGTTCCAAAAGGTTCATTGATTTGAACAATTTCTGCGTTTTGAATAGTTTTAGCAAATTCAATTGCATCACCTTCATAGGTTATATCTATATCAAAACTATCTTTACCAAGAAGTTTATCCCTGACAATTCCGCCGATATAGTATAGATTTTTATCCTGTAAACTGATGATGTTCATACATTGATTTTAGCGTAAAATAGTGTAAAATGAAAGACATGTAGTTTTTTAAGAAGGGTGAATATGTTACAAGAAGCGACTAAAGCACTTAATTCCGCATTTAATAATAGTTTTATAAAGAAACTCAGTCAATATCTTCATGATTGTGTGAGGGAAGAAGTAAAAAGTTCAACTTTCAGAAATTTGAAAGGTGATAAAGATAATAAATGGATATTTTTAAAAGAACAAGAAACTCTTTTAACTGAAGGTCTTGAATATTTAAAACTTGATGGTTCAAATCCTAATTTGACTGAATTAATGATTCAAAGTGATTTGAGTACAAAAGATAAGTATTTGATTTATGGATATATGTTTTTGGTTGGTCGTAACGGTAAATCCAAAAAACGTAATGAGTTTTTAACACCGCTTCTATATGTTCCATGTAAATTAGAACGCAACGGGGTAAATATAAATTGTATCAGACAAGATGATATTTTATCACTTAACACCGGAGCTTTGGCAGCCTTATTGAAAAAGGGTGATGACGATGATGAAGTAGATTTGTTCTTGGAAGGTATTTTAGATGTTGTTCCGGAACTTCCGATAACAAAAGAAAAAATGGATATTTTCCTTACTACTTTGAAATCTTTGATTCCTGATGTTGAAATTATTGAAGATTCTTCTGAAGACGCAGATGAAGATAATATCGAAAAAGATGAAAATTCATCTCGGAATTTATCTGATGTGAAAATTACAGGCGAAAATTTAGAAGAAATTATAGAAGAAGAAATTCAAGAACAAAAGGCAAAACCTGTTGGAGAAATTAAAAAACTTTGTGTAACATATCAAAGTGCAATTATTTTAACTAAGCGTCCTGCTGTAACTGCAGGGGTTTTACACGAATTGATGCAAATTGCGGAAAAGCCTAGCGGAGTTTTTCGTGAAACAACATTGAGTGTAATTAATGATGAATATATTCAAGCCGGTGATAAAAATATTATCTTAAATGATAATGATGAAAATTTTTATCCTATAACTCCTTTAGCTCTTAGTGATTCGCAGGAAAAAGTTATTAAAAATATAGAAAATAATAAGTTTGTTGCGGTTCAAGGTCCTCCGGGAACCGGTAAGTCACAAACTATTGTAAACTTAGTTGCTCACTTAATTGCTAACGGCAAAACAGTTCTTGTAGCTTCTCGTATGGATAAAGCTGTTGACGTTGTTGCAGACAGATTGAATGATTTGGGGGCGCCTTATCTTGCTTTGCGTGCTGGACGTATGAATTACCAAAAACAACTTAGCTTACAATTACAGGATTTATTGGCAGGAAAAGTAGAATTAAATGATGATGTCGAAGATTTTATTTTTGCTGATACAAAAGATATGAAACAACATTTAGACTGTATGCGAGAAACAGAAGCTAAGTGTGAAAAAATTCTAAAACTTGAAAGAAGCTGGCATGATTTGCGTGGAGAAATTAAGCAGCAATCATTAAATGTTGGCGAACTTGAGTATATTAAACATCCGTTGAAAAAATCCGAACTTGACAGTGTTGCAGGTATTATCAAAACTTTATCCGATAATATGGAAAAATCAGGATTTTTTGCGTCTTTTGCGAATATGTCAAGTTTACGTCAGTTAAAGAAAATCCTTAATATCAAAGATTTTGATGTTGAACCTGAAAATTTAGACAGACTTAAAGTTGAACTGGATTTTATGGGGCAAAAATGGAAATTATGCAAGATGGAATCTGATATTCAGAAAACAGGCAATCTTCATGTGATGATGGAACAAATTCGTCAGATGAAGAGAAAGCAAAAAACTCTTGCCGTAAATATTCTAAAAAGTACAAGACGCGAGGCTATAAAGGCTCTTTTACGAGACGAAAAGAAACGTCGCAGAATAAAAGTTCATGCAATGTCATTAGTTGAACGTCGTAAGAATCTTCAAAGCAGGATTCTTGAAGAAGAAGATTTTAGACCACTATTGGAAGCTTTTCCTTGCTGGTGCGTAACAACTTATGCTGTATCTGATTCTTTACCGCTTAAACCAGGAATGTTTGATGTTGCAATTATTGATGAAGCTTCTCAATGTGATATTGCAAGTTGTTTCCCAATTCTTTATCGTGCTAAAAAGACGGTTGTTGTTGGTGATGATAAACAACTTCCGCATTTGTCATTCTTGGAAAAAGCAAAAGAACAATCATTCTTGAGCCAATACGGAATCCCTGATAAATATCAATTGATGTGGAGATTTAGAACGAATTCAATGTTTGATCTTGCTGATTATTATTCAATGAACTCAGTTATGTTGGACGAACATTTTAGAAGTTTGCCTCCTATTATCAATTTCTCAAATCATGAATTCTACTCTGATAGAATCCGAGTTATGAAAAAGGATTCGGATGAAGGATTAGCTTTGGAAATGGTTAATGTTCCAGATGGTAAAGTTGATATGGATGCAACAAGAAACCTTCCTGAAATTGAAGCTCTTGTTAAAACTCTTCACGAAATAATTATTGATGATGAAAGAAAAAATCCTGAAAAACCTGTAAGTATTGGTATTATTTCGCCATTCAGGGCTCAGGTTGAACAGTTGAAAATATCAGTACCAAAAGTTCTTTCTGATTATATGATAAGAAAACACCAGATTGAAATCGGTACTGCTCATACTTTCCAAGGTGATGAGCGTGATATAATCCTTATGTCTTGGACATTTGCAAATAATTCTTATCCGCAAAGTATTACGTTCTTGCAAAAACCAAACTTATTTAATGTTGCAATAACTCGTGCAAGAAGTAAATGTATCAATTTTATTTCTCGTGAGCCTGAAACAATGCCGGAAGGTCATTTTAGAAATTATGTTTCATTTATCAAACAATATCAGGAACGTAAAAATGCACTTATAAATAACGAAATTGATGAGAATATTTATAAAAATAAACTTGAGCGCGAAGTGGCAGAAGCTATTCGAAAATTAGAACATACTGTTGTTGCAGGTGCAGATATTGCCGGACTTAGCGCTGATTTGGTTGTGGATGATAAGTTTGTTGTTGAAATTGACGGTTTAGAAGATAATCCTAAACAAAACATTTCTAATATGAAAAAGCAAGCAATTCTTGAACGTTGTGGCTTTAAAGTTAAACGAATTACATACAGAGAATGGCAGTATTCAGCAAAAGCTTGCTTAGATAGAATACTTGCAGTTGAGTAAGTTTGATAATAAAAATTCCCTTTAGAATAATCTAAAGGGAATTTTTTTAAAAACCTTCATATCTTTCTTCTTTTAATGTTTTTCTTGGCTTTTCACATTTATAAGTGTATTTTTTTAGAGCATCTTTTTGGCCTGAATATTTAATAAAATCTTCCATAAAATTATAAATTTGATCTATATCTTCATCCGGTACATAGAATGGTGAAAGTGTTAAAGATATAATTTCAGGTCTAATATTTTTCTTTTTCATAGTTGAAAGCATTTTAGATATTGCAAGCTTTATTTCTAAAGGCGTTTTATTGTTTTTGAAATTTTCTATTGTGTCGAATCCTGAATTACTTATATAGTCAAAATCTATGCTTAAAACAACATTTTTATTTTTGAAATCAGGAAGAGTTTTTTCAGTACAAGTTATTATTTTTATTTTTTTATAACGAGGATTATTAAGTCGAGATTTATCTTTTTCTTCTATGTACTCTGTCATATACCCATTATTTGTATCAATTACGAAATATTGAATAAACGGAATTTTATCAACGTGCGGATTAATATTTTTTTCATCTTTAATCGAGTTACCATAAAGAGCGACCATATCGGCAACATCTTTTTCTATAAAAGCTTGTTGCATTTTTTTAGAACGAGCTTCTTCAATTGGCATTATATAGTATAGTTCTTCTGCATTTGGATTTTTAGCAAAATATTCATTTAACCATTCGTATATATCTGCTCCATATTTTGGATGAATTTCTTTTGTAATAAACATGTCACTATGTGTATCAAAATTTATAATTGTTTTAGGAATTTCAATATTTTTAGACTTAGCATAATCTATTACATCAAGCGCTTGGTTATGATCTTCGTTCATATCAATAACTTTTAAGTTTTTTGTAATAGCTTTTATTTTTATTGACTCGTGGTTAAACCAAATAAAACATCCTATGGCTAAAATTATAATTAATGGAGTAACAGATAATAAAAATATTTTAAATTTTCCCATTTTGTATTTGTATCCTTTTCTTCTTATTTCAATTATATCTTTATTAAGAGAGTTGTGTCAATTAATTTTACAAGTTATATTTTTCATATAATATTAGAATATATACAAATAGGAAAAGGAAGAAAATGAAAAAAGTTTATATAGAAACAATGGGATGCCAAATGAATAAATCCGATACAGAAAGAATGTTCGGAATGTTGTCTAATTTTGGCTATGAAGAAACAAAAGAACCAAAAGAAGCTGATTTATTAATGGTTAATACTTGTTCAATAAGACAATTAAGTGAAGATAAAGCATTCAGTTTAATTGGAACTTGGGGCAAATGGAAAAAGTCAAGACCGGAGTTAAAGATTGGTTTTTGCGGATGCGTTGCTCAACAAAAAGCGCAGGAAATTTTTAAACGTGCGCATTATGTAGATTTTGTTTTGGGAACTCATAAAATTTATTCTTTACCGGAAATTATCAAAGCTATCAATAATGATGAAAAAGTTTGTGAATGTGAAGAAACCCATGCAACAGAAGATGATAAAGCGGTACAATTTGAGATTAACCGTGTTAAATCAGTAAATGCGTGGATTCCGATAACAGAAGGTTGTAATAATTTCTGTACTTATTGCATAGTTCCTTATACAAGAGGCAGAGAACGTTCCAGACTTCCTGAAACTATTTTGAAAGAAGTTAATGATGCTTTAGCTGCAGGTTTTAAAGAAATAACATTGTTGGGACAAAATGTTGACAGCTATGGAAAAGATTTTAAAGACAGAAATTATAGACTTGCAGATTTACTTCGTGAAGTTAATGCGATTGAAGGTAAATTTATAATTCGTTTTGTAACATCTTATCCTACAGATATTACGGATGAACTTATTCAAACAACTATTGAACTTGATAAAGTTTGTGAATATTTCCATATACCTATGCAGTCAGGCAGCAGTGAAGTTCTTAAGAAAATGAATCGTCGTTATGATAGAGAAACCTATTTTAAGATTGCTCAAAAAGTTAGAGATATGGTTCCTGATGTAACAATTACAAGTGATTTTATTGCAGGTTTCCCTGGCGAAACAGAAGAACAGTTTGTCGAAACTTTGACTGCAATGGAAGAACTCGGTTTGGATTATTCAAATACTGCAGCTTATTCTCCACGAGAAAAAACAGTTGCTGCAAAATGGGTAGATAAATATATCGATGAAGATACTAAATTTGAACGTCTTGCGCGTTTGAATGAACAAAACAGAAAATGTTGTCTTGCATCAAATCAAAAATTCCTTGGTCGTGAGATGGAAGTTCTTATTGAGAATTTTGAAAATCATAAAGGTAAAAATGTTATTACAGGCAGAACAAGAAATAATAAAATTGTTCATATTCCTTATGATAAAGATTTGACCGGAGAATTTGTGAATGCCAAAATTGTAGGTGTAAAAACTTGGTATTTATGTGGTGAATTAGTTTAAGGCTTTGGCAAAAGTCTAAACTATAGGGATATGATTAACTTAGGAAAATAAATGAAAGTTCTACATGTAAATGCACAAAGTTTAAAGCCATCTAATGTTGCGCTTAAAAATGCTGAATCAAGGTTATCGTCTGAAGAACTCAAATTGTTGGATTCGTATAAACAACAGTATAATTATTCAAAAACTAAACCTGTTCAATGGGGATTAAAGCGAGCAATGGATTATTCATTGGGTTTTGTTGGGCTTATAATATCTTTACCGATAAATTTGTTAGCAGCTCTAGCTATAAAGCTTGACTCAAAAGGCCCGATACTGTTTAAGCAGTCAAGGGTGGGTAAAAATGGAAAGCCTTTTATTATATATAAATTTCGAACAATGAATAACGATGCATCAAAGGAATATTTTCGTTTATCTTCTGCAGATGATCCGAGGGTTACTAAAGTTGGGCGAAAATTAAGAAAGTATAGTATTGATGAATTTCCGCAATTTTTAAATATATTAAAAGGTAATATGTCTATAATAGGTCCCAGACCTTTTAGCATAAATGAGCATGATAGGTGCAATATTAACAATGAGTTTATCAAGCGTTATGTTGTAAGACCTGGTGCCAAATTACCTTATAATTCTATGAAAGGTGCAGACATAAATGATAAAATTCAAGTTGAAAAAGACTATGTTGAAAATTGGAATTTAAAAAAAGATATAAAAATTCTGTTTAGTATTATTTCTGACATATTTAAGGGGAATAATTACTAGCTTTATAAGAACCCAAGTATCTGAAAAATGATGTTTTAGGTTTTATCTCGTTTATAGCTTGGAGCATATTTGAATTTTGTAAATGTCCGTCAAAGTTTATAATAAAAATATATTCATCAGGTTCAATTTTTGAAGGACGAGATGAAATATAAGACAGATTTATGTCGTGTTCCAAAAATACTTTTAAAATTTCCAGCAGTGCTCCAGGTGAGTTGTTTGTTCTAAAAGCTATGGTTGTTTTATCTCTGCCGGTAGGGTTGGTTTCAATATCACCGATTAAAACATATCTTGTTTTATTATTTTTATCATCGTGAATATTTTCTTTTAATATATTTAACATGCAGGATTCAGCTATTTTACGATTCCCGATAGAGGCGTAAGTTAAGTTATGGTTTCGTAAATCATAAGCAGATTCAAGCATTGTTGGAGCTTCAATTAAATTTAAATTTCTTGGAAGTTCATTTTGGATAAATTCGTGACATTTTCCTATGAGTCTGGGAGTTGCAATTAACCCTGTTATACTGTAAAATTCTGTGGTTTTTGATAAAAGGCAGTATTCTATAGGTAAAATTAATTCCGAAATAATTCTTATATTCGGATTTTGCGAAGTCATTAAATAATCTAAAGATTCTCTGATTGTTCCATCCAGAGTGTTTTCAATAGGTAAAACTCCGACAGTATCAGGGTTTTGTGCCACATAATCAACAATTTGTTTTATTGTTGTCATTGGTGTTGTAAAACAGTTCAATTTATGCATACGGCAAAATTCGTCTTTTGCCATCTCAGAAAACGAATATTGAGGCTCTAGGTATGCTATATTTTTCACCGAATCAAAATTTGCCATTTACTTAACTCCATATTTCGATTAGAATTATATCAGAAATAAAACAAAATTTCTATCCCATCTCAGAGGGGAAGATTGGGTGAGGGTTTGATATAAAAGGAAAATGTTATGACTAATATTAAGTTTGGAACAGACGGTTGGCGAGCAGTTGTAGGAAAAGATTTTAACGCAGAAAATGTTGCGATTGTTTCTAAAGCGATAGGTAAATATGTTTTTGATAACTACGGGATTTATAAAACTATAATTATTGGTTATGATCCAAGAAATATGGCAAAAGAATTTTCTATGCAATGTGCTGAGATTTTAAGAGATTTAGGATTTAAAGTTCTATATAGTGATAAAGTTTTGCCGACTCCTGTTCTGGCTTATAATGCAAAATTATTGGATGCATGTGCAATTATGTTCACTGCATCCCACAATCCTCCGGAATATCTTGGGATTAAATTTATTCCTGATTATGCAGGTCCTGCAACCTCCGAAATTACTGACGAAATTGTTTCGAATTTTGAACAAGAGTTTAATGCTCATTTGAAGGGTAAGTTAATCGTTACTGATTTTTCAAATAATTATTTTAAATGTATTAAAGAAGTTATTGATTTTGCAAAAATTAAAGATGGTGTGAATAATTTTCATATTTTATTTGACGGCTTGTATGCTGCAAGTATAGGTTATTTTGATAAGTTATTATCAATGCATAATATTAAATATGATTGTATTCACATGTATCATGATACTAATTTTGGCGGAGGAATGCCTGAACCAAAACCTCAATTTATGGGTGAAATGATTGAATATATTAAAAAACATAAGAATTATGTTGGGTTTGCGAACGACGGCGATTCAGACCGTTTTGGAGTTGTGAATGAAAATGGAGAATATGTTACTCCAAATGAAATTATTGCAATTCTTCTTATGCATTTGAAAAAGAATAAAAAATATTCCGGAAAATTAGTCAAAACAGTCGGCGGAAGTTTGATGCTTGATATTATTGCTGAAAAGTTGGGAGTTGAGGTAATTGAAACTCCTGTAGGTTTTAAACATGTTGGCGAAGCAATGAGAAAATATAATCCGATTATTGCGGGCGAAGAATCAGGCGGTTTGAGTATTCAAGGGCATATCCCTGAGAAAGATGGAATTCTTGCTAATCTCCTTGTGCTTGAAGCAATGGCTTATGAAGGTAAGTCTTTGGTTCAACTTCAAAAAGAGTTGCACGAATTTGTCGGCTGCACATTTATAAATACAAGAGTTGATAAAAAACTTGAAAATGTGGAAGAAGTTAAACCTGTACTCGAAAAATTTAAAGCGTTAGAGAATATTGCAGATCAAAATATTATAAAAAAAGATTATAAAGATGGTGTAAAATTGTATCTTGAAGATGAAAAGACTTGGATTCTTGTTCGCCCATCCGGTACGGAACCTCTTTTAAGAATTTATATTGAAAGTGATTCTCAAGAAAAGATTGATGAAATCAAGAAAAATGTTTTGTAACCTTTAAATGTAACATTTTATTACGAATTTTTTGTATTCATAACAAAATCTCTTAATTACGGAATTTAATCAAAGTAAATTTCGCGAGTTTTATTGCGATTCTATATTGTAACAAAACTCAACAAACATGGAAAAACACGGTTGACACTGTGTTTTGTTTATCCTAGAATGGATATGCTGAAGTATAGTGAATAAAATATCCGAAATATTTTGTAAATAGCGAACTTCAGGGGTGCCAATCAGGAAAGCTGATTAATTCAGTCAATCCTCCTTAAGATTTGGCAAAAGTAGTACACATAAAAAGAAAAAGGAATGCAAATGGCTAACAGCACTAAGAAAAACAGAATCAGAGTTTGTTTGAAAGCTTATGATCACAAACTAATTGATGTATCTGCTGAAAAAATCGTAGAAACAGCAAAAAGAACAGACGCTCAAGTAGCTGGCCCGATTCCTTTACCTACAAGAAGACGTATATATTGCGTTTTGCGTTCACCACACGTAGACAAAAAATCTCGTGAACATTTCGAAATGAGAACACACAAACGTATTATCGATATATACGAACCAACTCAAGCCACTATGGAAGAGTTACGTAGATTAGATTTACCGGCTGGTGTAGATATCGAAGCAAGATAGTTGCTAAGGATTCCAGTCTTTGAAAATTGAATAAGCATTATGCATATAATGTGATCTACTACCCGTCAATGTTATTTGATATGACTAGGCGGAGGGAGGTGAAAGTCCTCCATGAGGTAAAAGGACAAGCAAGCAAAAGTAGCGCTCGCAAGAGAAAATGCAAACTCAAGTTAGGGTAACCTATGAGGTTTAACTGAACACGAGCGAGCAAGAAAGGTAGAATATGACACTAGGTGTAATAGGAAAAAAAGTTGGAATGACTCAAATCTTTGACGAACAAGGTTTGGCAATTCCTGTAACTGTTATCAAAGTTGATGAAACTGTTGTAACTCAAGTTAAAACAGTTGAAACTGATGGATACAACGCTATCCAAGTTGGTACCGTTGCAGCAAAAGAAAAACACTTGACAAAAGCTCAATTAGGTCATTTCAAGAAAAATAACTTATCAAACTACAGACATCTTCAAGAATTCAGAGTTGAAAATCCACAAGATTACAAAGTAGGCGATAAAGTTGAACTTTCAGTATTAGATAATGTTGAAAAAGTTGACGTAACAGGTAAATCAATAGGTAAAGGTTTCCAAGGTACAGTAAAAAGATGGAACTTTGGAAGAGGACCTATGGCTCACGGTTCTAAAAACCACAGAGAACCTGGTTCTATCGGTGCAGGTACAACTCCTTCACGTGTTATCAAAGGTAAAAGAATGGCTGGTAACATGGGTAACGAAAGAGTTACTATTACTAAATTGAAATTAGTTAAAGTTGATTCAGCTAACGGTTTAGTTTTAGTTAAAGGTTCAGTACCTGGATGCGAAGGAAGATTAGTAACAATCGTTCCTACAAGAACTAAATGGAACTAATTTCAAAAACTAAAAACAGATAAGTTTTAAAAATCCCGAGTTGCCATATAAAACGGCTATTCCGAAAGGGGTAACAGGCAAGTAGTAGAAATAAAGGAAAAACAAAATGTCAAAAGAAATATTAAGTACAAATGGAGAAAAATTAGGCGAAATTACTTTAGAAAAAAGTGTTTTCGGAGTAGAACCTAATTTACACGTAATGCACTTAGCATTAAGAAGACAATTAAATAATGCACGTCAAGGTTCAGCTTGTGCTAAAACAAGAGCAGAAGTTGCAGGCGGCGGAAGAAAACCTTGGAAACAAAAAGGTACAGGTAGAGCAAGAGCTGGTTCTCTTCGTTCACCATTATTCGCAGGCGGTGGTGTAATCTTTGGACCAAAACCAAGAAGCTATGCATTTAACATGCCTCAAAAAGCTAGACAATTAGCTCTTAAATCAGCATTGTCTGCTAGAGAAGCTCAATTGGTTATCGTTAAAGATTTCTCTACAATTGCAGAACCTAAAACAAAATTGATGGTTAGTGCATTGAAATCATTAAACGTTAGCGGAAAAGTTTTAGTTGTTGCTGATATTAAAGCTGAAGAAAACAAAAATCTTGAACTTTCAGCAAGAAATATTCCAAGCGTAAAACTATTATTACCAACTAACTTAAATGTGAAAGACTTATTGGAAGCTGATTTTGTTGTTATGACTGAATCTGCTGTAAATGAAATTACAGAAAGGTTACAATAATGAGTAAAGAAACAGAAAGATTATATGACGTAATTAAAAAGTCATTAATTACAGAAAAATCAGTGGCAGCAACAGAAAATGCACAATATACTTTCGAAGTAAAAAAAGATGCAACTAAAATTGAAATTGCTAAAGCTGTAGAATTAGCTTTTCCTGGAAGAAAAGTTAAAAAAGTAAGAACAGTTTATATGCCATCTCACGAAAAAAGAATGGGATATAAATTCGGAAGAACAGATTCTTCTAAAAAAGCCATCGTAACAATCGAAGGCGAACCAATCGAATTCGTAGAAATCTAGAATTCGAGCTCGGGGCGTAAGGCGTATGTCCCAATAGAAAAGTACAAAGCCAATTAGTAGGAGAAAATAAAATGGCAACTAGAAAAATGAATCCAACCTCTCCAGGACAAAGAGGTATGACAAGAAGTGATTATCAAGAAATCACTACATCAACTCCTGAAAAATCATTGCTAAGATCATTGAATAAAACAGCAGGAAGAAATAATACAGGTAGAATTACATGTCGTCACAAAGGTGGCGGTGTAAAAAGAAGCTACCGTTTGATCGATTTCAAAAGAGATAAATTTGGCGTACCAGCAACAGTTAAAACTATTGAGTACGATCCAAACAGAAACGTAAGAATTTCACTATGTTTCTACGCTGATGGTGAAAAAAGATATATCTTAACACCGGAAGGTTTAAACTTAGGTGATACAATTGTTAGCGGACCAGAAGCTCCTGTTCAAACAGGTAACGCTCTTCCTCTAGAATTGATTCCGTTAGGTACTATCGTTCATAACATTGAACTTAACCCTGGTCGTGGCGGAGTTATGGTAAGAGCAGCTGGTAATGCAGCTCAAGTTATGGCTAAAGAAGGTAACTATGTAACAATTAAACTTCCATCTTCAGAAATGAGAATGGTAAGAAAAGAATGTATGGCTACAATCGGTATGTTAGGTAATGCAGAATTCAAAAACCTTTCAATCGGTAAAGCAGGTAGAAAACGTTACATGGGTATCAGACCAACAGTCCGCGGTGTAACAATGAACCCTTGCGATCACCCACACGGTGGTGGTGAAGGTAAAACCGGTCCAGGTGGAAACCCTAAAACACCTTGGGGTAAACCGGCTCTTGGTTACAAAACTCGTAAAAAAGGAAAAGCGTCTGATAAGTTAATCGTTAGAAGACGTAAAAAATCAAGATAATTAAGGTAAGGAAGATGAAGTGATTTCACTTCTCTTCCCCACCAAATTCACAAAAAAGTAAAAGGAGAAATAAATGGCACGTTCATTAAAAAAAGGTGCATATGTAGAAGAAGCTCTACAAAAGAAAATAGACAAAATGAATGCTAACTCTGAAAAGAAAGTTATCAAAACTTGGTCAAGAGCATCAATGATTGTACCTGATATGTTAAACCATACAATAGCTGTACACAACGGTAAAACTCACGTACCTGTTTATATTACAGAACAAATGGTAGGACACAAGTTGGGTGAATTCGCTCCGACAAGACTTTTCAAAGGTCACGCAGGTTCAGATAAAACTGCAAAAAGAGGTTAGTACAAATAATCCAAAGTGATATTTATATTAAATAAAGGATAATAAAAATGGAAGCAAAAGCAAAACAAACAGACATAAAAATGACAGCAAGAAAACTTCGCAGAGTAATCAACGAAGTTAGAGGAAAAGCTGTTATCGAAGCTCAAGATATGTTACGTTTTATGCCTTATTTTGCGGCAAGAGTAGTTGAAAAGAACTTAAAAGCTGCAATTGCAAACGCTCGTGAAAAATATGGCGTAGCTCCAGAATCATTAAAGATTTCACAAATCTTTGCTGATGAAAGTGTTACATACAAACGTGCAAGAACAAGAGCTCAAGGTCGTATGTATTCAAGAATGAAACGTACATCACACCTTACATTAGTAGTTAGTGATACAACAAAATAGGAAATAATAAAATGGGACAAAAAACACATCCAACCGGATTTAGAGTAGGAATAATCCAAGACTGGGCAAGCACCTGGTATGCAAAATGGAAAGACTACAAAACATTCGTAGCAGAAGATGCAAAAATTAGAAAATTCGTTAAGAAAAAACTATATGCTGCTGGTGTATCAAAAATTTTGATCGCAAGAAAAGCACAAAATACAACAATCACAGTTGTAACAGCAAAACCTGGTATAGTTGTTGGTCGTGGCGGACAAGGTATTGATGAACTTCGTCAAGAAGTTACAAAATACATTGGCAAACCTGTTATCATTAATGTGGTAGAAGTAGCAAGAATTGATGCAGATGCTCAATTAGTTGCAGAAAATATCGCACAACAATTAGAAAAACGTATCGCATTCAGACGTGCAATGAAACAATCAATGCAAAGAACAATGAGATCAGGCGTTCAAGGTATTAAAGTTATGGTATCAGGACGTTTGGGTGGTGCTGAAATCGCTCGTTCAGAATGGGCTAAAGAAGGAAGAATTCCTCTTCAAACTCTAAGAGCGGATGTAGATTTCGGTTTCGCAGAAGCTGATACAATAATGGGTAAAATTGGTGTTAAAGTTTGGATTTTCAAAGGTAACTTAATGCCTGGTGAAAAAGCAGACAAAAACATCAAACTAAAAAGCGGCAAAGACAATGCGGAAAAATCAGGCAGACGTCCAAGACGCGGCAGAAATGTTGAAACAACATCTCAAAGCTAGTAAAAGGTATAAAAAACAATAGGAGCAAAATATAATGTTACAGCCTAAAAAGACTAAATACCGCAAATTAATGAAAGGCAGAATGAAAGGTACTGAAACAAGAGGTACAAAACTTGAATTCGGTCAATATGCTCTAAAAGCATTAGAGCCAGGTTGGATTACCAGCCGTCAAATCGAAGCAGCACGTCGTGCAATGACTCGTGAAATCAAACGTGGCGGTAACGTTTGGATTAAAATATTCCCAGATAAACCAATTACTGCAAAACCAGCAGAAACTCGTATGGGTTCTGGTAAAGGTAACGTTGAATACTGGGTAGCAGTTGTTAAACCAAACAGATTGTTATTCGAACTTGACTATTTCGATAGAAATACTGCAGTGCATGCTCTTGAATTAGCAGCACAAAAACTTCCTATCAAAGTTAAGATTGTAGAACAACCAAGAGAACAAGCAAAATAAATTTCTTCCTTAACGAGGGTTAACCCCCAAGGTCGGTATAAGGTAAGGAAATAAGATAAAGGAAAATAAAAATGAAATTAAGTGAAATGCGTGAAAAAACAGTAGATGAGTTACAAAATGCTATTGTTGATTGGAAGAAACAATTATTGGAAGCAAGATTGCAACTTTCAACTCACAAATTAGAAAATACTGCAAGTATTTCTAAAACAAAAAAACTTATCGCTCAAGCAAAAACAGTAATAACAGAAAAAGAGGTACAAAATGCCTAAAAAAGAAAAACAAGGTATGGTAATTAGCAATAAAATGGACAAAACAGTTGTTGTAAAAGTTGCTTCATATGAACCACACCCTAGATACAAAAAAATTATCGAATCTAATAAACACTATAAAGCTCACGATGCAGAAAACGTTTGTAACGAAGGCGATATCGTAAGAATCGTTGAATCAAGACCTATTTCAGGTGACAAACGTTGGACAGTAGCTGAAGTAGTAGAAAAAGCAAGATAATTATTAAATCATATCCCGAATTTATTTCGGGCACAGCAAAAGAAAAATGCAACATTACCACAGAGTAATGAGAGGCAAAAAGTAGTAGATTAATACTAAAAGGAAAGAAAAATGATACAACAAGAAACAAGACTAGAAGTAGCAGATAACACAGGTGCAAAACAATTGTTATGTATTCGTGTTATGGGAAGCTCAAATAAAAAATTTGCAGCAGTAGGCGATGAAATCGTTGCTTCTGTAAAAGATGCGACTCCTAATATGGCTGTGAAAAAAGGTGAAGTTGTTCGTGCTGTTGTAGTAAGAACTAAAGCAGATATCAAACGTAATGATGGTTCAGTAATCAGATTTGATGAAAATGCTGCAGTTATTATTAACAAAGACGGCAACCCAAGAGGTACTCGTGTTTTCGGACCTGTTGCTCGTGAATTAAGAGACAAAGGTTATATGAAAATAGTTTCTCTTGCACCGGAAGTAATCTAGTTCTTAACCGGCAAAAGCCGGTTGAAGACAGATTATCCCGAACTTGTTTCGGGATCCCGTCCGAGGTAGAATATAATTAACCTCAATAGGGACGCTACCATGTAATAGACCATCATGGTCAGTCCATGAAAGTATAAAACCAGGAGAAAGAAATGACTAATAAAGATAAAAAAAGCTTACATGTAAAAACAAGCGACAGAGTCGTTGTTATTGCAGGTAAAGATAAAGGAAAAATCGGTAACATTAAAAAAGTTGACACTGAAAAAGGCAAAGTAATTGTTGAAGGTGCTAACATGGTTACTAAGGCTCAAAAGCCTCAACCAGCTGCCGGTATCCAAGGTGGACTTATCAAACTTGAAGCACCTATCGAATCTTCAAATGTTATGATTTTATGCCCAGCTTGCGAAAAAGCAACAAGAGTAGAAATGAAAGTTATCGATGGTAAAAAAGTTCGTGTTTGTAAAAAATGCGGCGAACAACTAGATGCTTAATGTGTAATTGATTTACGACATTAATACCAATAGTAAAGGAAAGAAAAATGACAGTAACAAAAAATTTAAGAACAAAATATGTAGAAGATGTAGTTCCTGCAATGAAGGAAAAATTCGGCTACAAAAATGAACACCAAGTTCCAAAACTAGTTAAAATTGTTTTGAATATGGGTGTAGGTGAAGCTTCTCACAACTCAAAAATTGCAGAATCAATTGAAGCTCAATTAACAAAAATTGCTGGTCAAAAAGCAGTAGTTACAAAAGCTAAAAAATCAATTGCTTCATACAAATTGAGAGAAGGAATGCCGGTTGGAGCAATGGCAACATTGCGTGGCGAAAGAATGTATGATTTCTTACAAAAACTTATTTGTGTTGTACTTCCAAGAATTCGTGACTTTAGAGGTATCAGTGCAAAAAGTTTTGATGGTCGTGGAAACTATACAATGGGCTTGAAAGAACAAGCTTTATTCCCTGAAATCACTTATGAAGAAGTAGATTTAGTTAAGGGTATGAACGTTTCAGTTATCACAACTGCTGAAACAGATGAAGAGGCAAGAGAATTATTAAGACTTCTCGGAATGCCATTCAAAGGTAGTAAAAATCAATAAGTACAAGATAGGAGAAATTCATGGCTAAGAAAGCGATGATTAACAAAGAACTTAAACGTCAAAAACTTGCTGCTGCCGGAAAATACCCAACAGTAAGACTTCACAACAGATGTTCAATCTGTGGAAGACCACACGGATTTCATAGAGATTTCGGTTTGTGCAGAATTTGTTTAAGAAAAATGGCTCACCAAGGTTTATTACCTGGTGTAACAAAAGCAAGCTGGTAGTTTGTTTGCCAAATTTGTTAATAGAATTAAAAAAGAGCGGTGTAACAGCCGCTCTTTTTAGTGCATAAACTATATTAGAGGTAAATATCTAATCGATATTAAAAAAGGGGTTTCAGGGGAAAAATCCCCTGATGACTCGATCCATTTAATCAAGCGTGTTTTTCTTTTTCGGTTCTACTTTTTCTTTTTGCGTCGCAATCAAAAAGAAAAAGTGAACAAAGAAGATTCTTTATTAAAAATAGTTTTAGTTCCTTCATTTCTTTCTCTACTTGGTTGTTCGCACTAAACGGGACTACAGTCAAAAGCTCAACGCTTTCGCCTTGCGCCCTCTGCTCACAATCCGCTTTATTGCGAGTAGAAGAGAAAGA
>JAAVBM010000118.1 GCA_014803505.1 bacterium
ATTAACTTTGCGACATCCGACGGAAGAGAAATGCCGACGGAAAAGAAAAGTGTCAAGCTTTCTTTCTCGGTTGAACGAATCGCCAATTCAACAATGGACTGAGAAAACGTGAGATTAGACGCTCTTTCTGTATTGTAGTGTCTGCTGATGCGACCAAGAGCGTCGTATCTTCATATACGCAATCCAGAGGGGCAATTTATCTCACCCTCATGTATCATTCAGTGTGTAGGCCTTGGCGGGCCTGTTTTGGCTATGATTGAGGTGCGATGAATTCCCCTCTTTTCTTATACCCATACTCCAACGGCCGAATTAGGGAATCAGGAGGCAAAAACTGACCATAACATGCCTTTATTCAGAATCACAACCAAGACGAGAAAGAATTCTAACGGAATTAGGATCGAGCCGGGAATGTCTGTGGATGTTGTAACGAACTCCTTCAGCAATCCCGTAACCACCAATGGTGGCCAATGTGTAGTAGATGCTTTCATGCGCATGTACGGCATCGACATCAAGAAAGCCGGTGCACTCAATACCGTTTGTCTCGATGTCGTAAGAGTCGGCTGAGGATGTCACGATAAAGTATTATTCTTGGAATTTTACAATTTGGAGATTATCACTTTGAAGGTGAAAATGAACGATATAAGTCATTCATCATACCTTAAGTCGTGAAAAATTGTAACATACGACATTATAAGTGGACTCAGTAATAGTAAATTTATGTCTAAGTTAATTTCTTGGGACGGAGTAATGAAGGGGGCGTTGTCTCTACCGGGAGTTAAAGTTGATAGAAATGAATTTCTTCTATCGGCCTTTGCTCCTTACGGTGACTCTGTGCAGTTGATAGATTCCACTCCGATCAAAATCTATCCGAAAGAAGTAGTCAACAAAATTGCCAATGACGTCATAAAGAATCATACCAATAAAGTTACACTAATTTCTGCTGCTGCAGGGATACCTGGTGGATTGGCAATGTTTGGAACAGTTCCGGCCGATTTGGCTCAGTTCTTTTGTAACTTTTTAATAATGGCGCAAAAGTTAGCATATGTATATGGTTGGCCGGATCTTAGAGATGAGCAGAACGGTCTTGGTGACGGAGCGCAATCAGTACTTACAATTTTTGTAGGAGTCGCTATGGGTGTTAACGGTGCTAATACTCTACTTAGGGAAGTTGCAGAAACGGCAGCTCGAAGTATGTCAAAGAGAATTGCAACGCAAGCGTTAACAAAAACAACTTGGTACCCAATCATAAAGAAAATTGGTTCCTATATAGGTATCAAAATTACCAAAAAAATGGTAGGTAAAGGAGTGGCTAAAGCAGTTCCTATCATCGGTGCCATCGTGTCCGGAGGCCTAACGTATGCCACATTTAAACCGATGGCAAGAAAACTTAAGGACGAATTGAATCACAATTCTGGGTAATATCTTGATCCATAGGATTCAGCTCATGGTATAAATTCGAAAACATCAATTTGGAAGCACAAGTCGGAGATTGAATATTTGACGGAATATCATCTCCACCTTGTTTGACTATCATCTCTCCAGAGTATGAAAAAACTCGGGTAATAAAACCATCATTCATATTCGAATTCAAAATTACATATATGCACGAAGCTATTATTAATGCGATTCAGCCTTTACTTGATTCTCTACAAGATGAAGCATTCAATACGGCGATAGAATCCGTGAAAAAAATCTTCACTAAACTTGGTGAGGGTTTAAAACAGTCCAATGCTAAGATCATCAACATAGATGTAGAGGCAATTAATAAAGATATACTCGTAGAAATTGCCTCCAAACATCGCGTTGAGGGGTGTTCAGAAGTAGCAGCTTATAAGACCGCTACAGACGATGAATATTTCATCTACTTAGCTTACACTAAAGATAAAGAACTCTTGGATGAGAGCCTCAACAATTTTGTTGTTATCAGGTGTGAATCTATCGCAAGAGACGTCGAGAAACTCTTCAAGGACGAACAACTAATTATATTAAAATAAATGGACGAATTACTTGAGGTAATCAAACAAGCCTTCACCTCGCTGAAGAACTTTGTTCGTAAAATCATTAATGGCATTATCTCCTTTATGGGACATGTCGTTAATTGGTTCAGAGGACTGCATCTTAACCAGGAACGTCATTCCCCCTTCATATGTAATGCACAGAAGGAAGAAATCAAGAAAATGCTAAAGTCAGCACCTGTTCGTGATGTAGGAATATTCAAAGGAGTATACGATGAGCAAACAGGAGAAATCATTCACTCTGAACTTCTTGACGGAGATGCTCTCGATACTCAAACGAAGAATATCCTGGGGGATGAGGCAATAGTAGTTCTAACCTAATCAACAATATAAAAATGAATAACGTAGTTCTTGCCGGAATCATAGGTACCGTCGTGGTAGCCGGTGTGGTGGGAGCAGCCTTGGTTGTTCGCCGTAAAAATATACAGCGATCAATAGAAGATGCTACCGAAACAATCGAAGGAGACTTACAATTCGCTGATGTGAGATCATATCTGCGCAGTCTGAATCTTAAAGAGGGAGAGGATACACCGTTTATTGGAAATGGTAACGCTCCTCAATTCGCTCAGTCTCCTCAATTCGCTCAGATTACCAAAGGTTATCTTAAAGCTAAACCTGGTTATCAACTTTTGATTATCGGGACTTATAGTGAGAATCCCGATAAAGTAGACAACTTCAAATTCATCTTTTCGAAGGGTTGGTCTGAGGATCTTAAAAAGGTAATAGGGGATGAAGCAATAGTAGTTTTAAGCTAAACCCAAAATGAATTCTACAGGATCGTTTAAAACCGGATGCGGTCTTATGATAGTTGCGGGCATTGGTCTTTGTATCATTTGCTTCACAGCTTTCTTAATGGATCTGTCGACTCTTTTTACAGTCTTATTTTTGATTTTTTTAGTTGCCATTGCTGCTGTTATATATTGGATTGTAGGCACAGCAAAGGCAACTAAAGAAACATATGTTTATATCAAGGAGAGTTGTGTAGAACTTTTTGACGCTATAATAGACCTCTTTACGGTTAAACGCGAAATCAAACGCAAGTGCCCGGCGGCTTTTAAAGCTATGATTCTGGAAAGAAAAGAACATAGCGTCAAAGTTGGTATTTTCCCCACAGAATATCAGATGACAGAGAAAGTCACTTTGACTGGCCAGGGAGACTTTACTGACGAAGTAAGGGTTGGAGAAGTCATTCCTTTATAATACAGCTTAACGATGGATATTAAGATTGATGAAAACTTGTTGACCGGAGAGCAAAAAGCATCTCTGGTTCAATTAGATGGTGAACTCAGGCAGTCTATAATCGAGTTATGCTCTACTGAAAGGGGCCGCGAGGTGCAAGTTGAATATGGTACTGCTCTTGTAAAAAGTGCCGATCAACAATCCTATAAGTTATCGCACAACGCCTCATTCCAACTAAGTTATAGCTATGTCATAGCGGATGCTATTGGCACTAAATTGAAATGCTATTTCTTAAAAAACACCATTCCAGACGCGACTTTAGTTGTTAACTTAACTTTCTCTAAAAGAGAAAACTCTCAGCAACCCAAAACGAAATCAGATATTTCAGGTACAAGCGAGAAAAGGAGTGGTAAGACTATAAAAGATGAATCCGTTACGTTCATTCCGATTAATCCAAAATATGGATTTGAACAAATCGTGTTGCCCGATAGCGTTCATGATGATCTGATGAATGCAGTAAAACTCATAGAATTCAGAGATCTTATATTTGAGCAATGGGGATATGGAGAAATTGAGCCAAATTCCAAATGCATTATCAATATGTATGGACCCGCAGGTACTGGAAAAACAATGTGTGCCCATGCGATCGCAAAACATGTTGGTAAGAAATTGCTGGCCTTAAATTACTCCGAAATTGAATCTAAATATTTAGGAGAAGCTGCTAAAAATTTAGCAGCGGCTTTTGATACTGCTAATAAGACGGATTCAGTCTTATTTTTTGATGAGGCTGATTCATTCTTGGGGAAACGAGTCCAAAACGTAGTGCAAAGCACTGACCAGGCCTTAAATTCGCTTCGTAGTCAGATGCTGATTCTACTAGAGAACTTCAATGGAGTTGTTGTTTTCGCTACTAATTTAGTATCCAACTTCGACGAGGCGTTTATGTCGCGCATTCAGAAACATATTCGCTTTAATCTGCCGGATGTTCATCAGAGAGCCGAAATCATCAGGAAACAAATACCTTCTCGGCTTCCGTTATCCCATTCTTTTTCTAGTGAAGAATACGAAAAGATAGCTGAAAATGGAGAAGGTCTCTCAGGACGTGAGATCAAGAATGCTATTTTTGAGCTATATTTAAGAAAAGCGAATAGTAGTTCTGAGGTGATATTCAGTATAGAGGACTTTTCCGAAGCTATCTCTAGAAAAGTCGAAGACTATAAGCAACTGGAGGAAGAAAAAAATCAAATCGTCAAGCAGCGTATCCTTCGCAAAATGGCTGAGAAAGTTCAAGAACGGGCTCTTGAGAAAGATATGAATTCAGAGAATACAAACCCTAATGACGGAAATAATGAACACTCAGAAAAATCTGTTCTAACATCAGAGGAGTAATGTCACAAGGTTGATAAATTTCAAGTCCGTTAAGCACAGGCTAAGTTGCTGACGGAGTCAACCGATACTTTAACTCCTGTATTATTACAGTAGTAATTCACTTAAGTTCTGAAATTCTCATACTCCAATGGTACACATCGAGGGAAGGGATCTAAGTGTAATTAGTAGCTGAAAGACTTTGACATGCGCAAGTGGAACCGATCAAACTTTTGACTTTTGCCCGCCGTTGCTCTACTACTTTAGTGGGCTAAGATCTTCCGATCGAGGCGGGTGTTCCAATTTAAGGCACTGTTCCGGATGTGCCCAAAAAAGGAATAAATCAATGTCGTAGATTGATCTTCGATCTTAAAAGATGATTGTAACATCTCTATAAACACAAAGAAAAGCCATCGGTTCCACTCGCGTTTGTCATTTTTCCCCCACCTTCGTATTTATGGATAACAATACCATTATTGACCGATACAAAAAGATTCATGATGCAGGGGCCTTCTTGGGGCTTCTCAATGCCATGAAAATCGAGGAATACGGAGAAAAAACGGAGAAATTTTCTACGAGGGATCTTAAAGTCTTTATATGGCCTAATAATCCCGAAAGATACTCTACCTTTACAATCCCCAAAAAATCCGGGGGTGTTCGCCACATCTCAAAGCCATGTCCGAAGCTCAAATACATGCTTAGATATGTAAAACAGTTTCTTCAGGCTTTCTATAATCCGATGCCTTGCGTGCAGGGATTCACCACAGGACGCTCCGTGGTTGGCAACGCAGGTATGCATCTCCACCAGAATTACGTTTATAATGTCGATCTGAGCGACTTCTTCCCCTCGATCTCCCAGGGTCGCGTATGGAAGCGGCTACAGCTTCCCCCTTACAATTTTCCGGTCGGTTTATGCAATATAATCGCCGGTCTTGCCTGTGCTCCCTATGAAACTCCGGAAGGGGTAAAGTATAACGCTCTCCCCCAAGGCGCACCGACCTCTCCGATTCTCTCGAATATCGTTTGCGAACAACTGGATCGCCGTCTGACAGGCCTGGCGAAACGATTCGGTCTTCACTATTCTCGTTATGCAGACGATATGACTTTCTCCTCAATGCACAATGTCTATCAGGACAACAGCGAGTTCATCCGGGAACTTCAACGTCTAATAACCCAACAGGGGTTCCGTTTCAACGAGAAGAAAACTCGTCTTCAGATACGCGGGAGTCGTCAGGAAGTCACAGGATTAACCGTAGGAACAAAAGTTAATGTCTCTCGTCGCTATATCAAAGAGTTGCGATCAGTGTTGCATGTTTGGGAGAAATTCGGATATTCTGAAGCTTTCGCATGGTTCTATTCCCGATATAAGCGTGATAAAGGATCTCTCAAAAAAGGAGAGCCGGTCTTGGAACAGGTGATTGAAGGGAAACTTAATTATCTGAAGATGGTCAAGGGGAACAGTGATTCAACCTACAAGACCCTGGCCGGACGCATTGAGGCCTGTATGACTGCCCTCGATGAGGAGCGGCCGAAACATGGTAAACGTAATGTACTTGTGAGTTATGAGCTAAAGGATTTCAGCACGCGTTTCTCAAACGTCTCGATGGATTTCAGCACGAGCCCTGACGGGATTGTTTCCGGCTCGCTCACGGTAGACTCTGTAGCTACCCCTATATATTTCGATAAGATCTTCAGAAAGTTGAGCTCAGCAAATAAAGCGAAAGTTCTGAAAGCTATCTCACAAGATACATCCGATTGGTTTATTTCCGAGATCGAAGATCTCGACAAAAGGTACAGAAATAAGTTCAATCATTTCTGGCTGATCTCTCGCTATAGACCTCATCAGAGCACCACCGTTGATAAGTCGGAGATCACTCGTCTATTACTTGAATTATGGGAAAAGGATGGCTTGGATGCCGCCGTTGATGAATGGAAGAAACTTATTAAGTATGACCCAAGCCAAAAGTCAGAATCAATGCAGGCTACCAGTTTGCAGAATCCTCAAAACGTATTAGATAGTTTCTTTTACGAGCACCTGAATAAGTGATAGATGACCGAGAAATTAGAAATTTTTATAATCCGGCTTTCCTAAAGCGGGATTACTTTCCACAAAGATAATTAACAATGACAGTACAAGAATTTATTGACGAGTACTCATGGGAGCAAGCACGGAAATGGCATTCCGAAATGCTTGCTGCCGGTAGCCGTCGCCCTAAAAAGTGGACATTCGTTGAGAAAGAAGGCATTGAAATTACCATCTATTTCGATGGATGTCCATTTAGGCTTAAGAGCGCAAAGATGGTCGATTGGCTTCGCGCAACCCTCCTATCAATTGAGGCAGATAGAGAGGAGTCTAAGTATGGTTTCTCAGCTATTGAACAGTTGGCTATCTGCTGGGATTCAATCGTTACCCAAATCGAAGATGATCTTTGGGTCTTTGACCCCGTTGGACTTCCACAACTTCTGATTAAAGCAATGATCAAGGCAGACGCTTATGAATATGGCCTTGATTTATTCGCTCGCCTTAAAATCATGTTTGATGAAAAGTGTGATTCGGAAGATGTCCCGGAGACTTTATACTGGTCACTCTGTCAAGGCTCATTGCTAAGTTGCGTTTATCTTATCGAAATAGGTTTAAAAACGGACGATATAACCGAAAACGTTCTTGAAGCAATGAATCAGTTCAACGTTCAACTCCATTGCTGCATAAACCAAGCAAAAGAGGAGAATGAGGAACCGAATTTCTCGGTCGAAGAAGAGTATTTCAATCGTATAACGAAACTGATTCCGATAATAGAGAATAGCGGTAATGTTGAGCTTATCCGTATGGCCTACGAATTTGCCCGCGATTATTATCAGGCAACCTACCGACCTACCCTGGCCGAAAAATTCAACGCCAAGCTCAATGAGTTTGCTGATGGCAAAAGCGGGCGTAAAAACTAAGAGAGTGTTTGAATTTAAATCAAATTTAATGTTTAGAGAGATTTAGAAATTTTTGATTTCATCACAAAGGATCTTTTGGGCGCTTTTCCAAAGATTTCATCGGTCGCGATGCCCGCATCGCTCTCTCTTCAACTTTGAAAATTCATCCCAAAATCTCTCTTTGTGCTAAAATCATTTAAATTCAAACACTCTCTAAGTAATTATGGTTCGTGGTGTCATTACATTTTATTGCAGCGAGTGCGAAAATCGATTTGAAGGAATCGATGCAGAGTGGCATTGTACAGTATTTACGGCACCTCTCAAATGTCCACGCTGCGGTAGTTGGCATACTCGTCCATGGAGTATACTACCCGCCAAAATAGCGAATAAAATCTATAAAAATATATGGGAGTTTAACGATAGAAATAAGTCGAAGGAATAAGGCAGCCAATTCACACGAA
>JAAVBM010000119.1 GCA_014803505.1 bacterium
ATCATCAGTACAACTATGGCGAAAGGGATAAGCATCGTCACCCAATCGATACGCTTGTTACATTTATTCATTTCGTTTCTATGCCTGTTAATTTGTTTAAATTTGTTATTGCTCTGTGGAATCTGTCCGGTCCATATGTGCCGAAGTCATCACCTTTGGCTTCTTTGATTACAGTCCACTGGGCCCAAAGATAGTCCCACAAGATCTGATAACACAGGATTTTTTCGCGTGCTTCTAACGGAACGTCTCCTTCAAAGTATTGATCAAGAATATAATCTTCATTCTCTTCATCGAATCCCGCTTCAATAAAGAGAGACGCAAAATCTGCCATTGGATCATTCATTCCGGAATATTCCCAATCTATGAGATAGATCTTACCTTCGGGTGACTTGATGAAGTTCTCGTAAAGATCATCGTTGTGGCACGGCTTCAGATCCACACCGAGTGTATTGATTCGTTCTTCCAGTTGCATTACCCGAGGTCTGACATCTTCCCACCCGGCGTACATTTCCGCATCTGCTTTTTTCAGCAGTATCTCATACTTTTCTATCTCCCGAAATATATTGAACTCGTTCTTGAGCCGAATGCGGGAGTTGTGTATCGTACGATATATTTTCGCGATCTTGCGCATATTGTCATGACGCTGTATTGTCGCAGGGTTTAGAGTCTCGGCGTTCTCTATATAATCAGCGAGTTTTATTCCGGTATCTGGATCGAAGTATCTTATTTCGGGGTTGACGCCCAATTTGCATCCCTGAATTGCATTGAACTCTTCGTTACTACGTTCGACCATTCCTTCAGATCCGTTACCCGGTACCCTCAACACATAGTCATGCCCATTGAGTGTAACTCTAAAGTTCTTGTTACTCATCCCACCGATACGGATAATCTCTGCACGACTCACATCAACATCGAGAAATATTTTCTTGAGATGGTTGCGCAAATTATCTTCATCAAATGGATTTTCTTTCCTGAACAATGCTCGGCTTGTGTAATTACAGAGCCTATGGAAATCCTCCTTCGAGTCAACATCTCCCCAAATAACATTTTTGAAATGAATAGCCGGGCGATCCAATGACTCGGTAACATCCATGAGGATATATTCGTAATTTAAGGCTGGATTTGTTGAGAGATCCCATTCTTCCAGCATCTTGTGAAACGTCCGGAGTGATATTCGGCTTACTCCAATCATTTCACCCTCAAAATTGCAAACGCGGTGTCGATCTTTGGTTATTTTTATGACATAACCATTTTTTGTCTCAACAAAACATTCATCTCCGGAGCCGCTCTCTTCTGTAATTGAAAGACAATTTCCTGAATCAATACCGCTGAGACGTTCAACTATTTCTTTTTCAAAAAAAGTGTCTCCCTCAACAATAAGAAAATCCTCGTTGATCATTTCTCGACAAACTGCAAGAGAGCCCATCGAAGCGGTATATTCGTAGTTTTTGTTATAGAGGACCGTTACATCTTTGTCCCGATATGGTTCAAACAAATCGTGGCGAAAGCCCGCTACAAGAAGAATGTTGGTATACCCACATTCCCTGAGAATCGAGATGGTCCTGTCCGTCAGATTCATCCCTTCCTCAAATTCACACAGGGGATATGGTATGTCGGAATCCCGCTCTTTACGGGCTGCAAGAATTACCGCTGTTTTCACGGTCTGATGAGTTCTTTTGTGCCGACCAGATATGTAAATCGTTCTCCTGACTTGATAAATGAGAAGGCCTCTGCGTCTACAGACGACTTGATCTTCTCAAAACCGTAGAGCTCCGATTCTTTACAGTTCAGCCTATTTGCAATTTCGCTTAATATAACCGAGTTACTATCAGTAATATAAGTAGGATCAAACTGCCTTAATTCATCAAGGCTGTCAAACTCCTGTATGTCGTGGTCCCTGAAGCGGCGGATTTTCATTCTCGGCAACTCATGCAGATGTGAGATATATACATCCTCCCAATATCCGTATCTTGTACATTCTTTTTCGTACTCTCTACAAAGCAATTCTCCAAAAGCCTTGCTGAACGTTTCTGAGAAATACACATGACCTATCATATACCAAGAATCATTGCCTCCTACCGTAACAATGTCTATAAAGTCGTTGTCATCGGTGGATAGGCAGTATTCAGTCGTCTTACCCATGGCATATTTTGCGCTGTAATAGCTCTGTCGAGGCTTGTCCGCAAAAACATTTTCAGGGAAATAATTGTCTGAAGAGCATATAAAAGTATTTCCCAGACGATCAATTACACGTACCAAGGAGGACGTATTGTTGTACCTTGAAAAATCATCGTTGAAGACCAAGTCAACCCCAAATTTGGCTTTCAGATAGTCAAACATTTCAGCCTTATAGCCGACTACTATGGTTATATCATCTATCCCGGCCTCTTTCAACTGTAGGATTTGGCGTTCTATAAGTATTTCTCCCTTTACTTTGAGCAGACCTTTGGGACGTTCGTATGAAAGAGGTACGAAACGCGACGAAGTTCCTGCTGCCAATATTATGGCGTTTCTGTTAATGTCGGACATGCCCTCAGAAAGCGAGATTGGCGGTGAAGTTTACGAATGACTTATTGAACACCGGGTTATATATATATCCTACCCCCAACGGGATACACCATCCGCTCTTGAATGCTAAATTGTAGGTATATTTCAATTCAAGATTGCAAACAGAGAAGTCATGTTCATAGTCGTTATAGCAAGATTTATTCAGTGCTGCGCCAATGGTAAATGCAATTCGGTTGGACTTCAGGAAGTCATAATAGGTTCCCGCCTCAAGATATGTCGAATAGGCTTGCTTTTCCTTTCCTTTGTCATTAATATACTTATCCGCCCCATAAAAGAAGTTGCTCAATGTCACCCAAAGGGGAATCTTCTCGGGTGCATAATTGAGGCATATTTCCAGCCAGTGACCCGAATGACGACCGCCATGTATATACTCGTCTTTCTTTTGATCTATGGAGGGGTAGTAGTAATCATTAAGGGCAAGAGTGAAGCCTTTGATCGAGTAGCTTACACCGGCGTCAACCTCTGCATATTTACCATTGACAGCATAGCCTCCCATTATATAGACAAAGAGACCTTTCCAGGAATAATTGGCTGAAGGGAAGAGTACTGGTGCAGACTCTGACGGTATCATTTCCATTCCACGCCATACGTATTTTGTCTGAAGATCGAGACCAAGCCCAAATGGAGATTGGATGAGTTTGGATCCCCAGTTGTTCTTGCCGTCGGATTCACCGAGATTCACTTCAGGGGTATCATCTACGGGTGTCCCATTGACGTTCGCTTCAGAATTAATGACCTCAGAAGCAGAGATGATATTTGATCCGAAAAGAAGAAGCAGAGAGATGAGTGTGAGGTGTAATTTATTCATTTTTTTTGAATTAGGTTTGACATTAGTTTTTATTCGGCCTCGTCCGGTATAAAGAGTTCTCTGACATAATGGTGCCATTTGTCAGCGTCCTTAGGTATCTTACGCCAGTCACCATACGAGACACTCAAATATTCATCATACTTATTGGGGATGTATACTTTCCCTATATGTGGTAAATCTATCTGTCTGAAAGGGAAATAGAAATCCGCAGGCACCTGTCTGTAACATACGGCGAGATCTGCCATTACATGACACATACCGGTGTATTTTTTATTATGAGCAAATTGTTCAATCCATCTGTGCCAGATTCGGGAAGATGCGAATGAAAACACACGCCCCCAAGCCTGTCGGAATCTCCAGTTCGCCTTGCCGGCCTTACTTGAGAACATCAAATCTCTCCATTCCCGTGAATTCTCCTCAACCTGCATAACGGAAGTTGCGGTGTACATCATGAATAAGGACCAGACACGACACAGTTTGTTCCGGAATTTTCCTGTAGGCACATTGTCTATGGGAAAGATGTCAATAAATACTCCTGAATCTTCAGTCTTTTCTCCCCCAATAGGCACATGGACTGTTGACGTGTCAATTATTTTGGCAAAACGGGCATAGGAACCCCCTTCTGTCAAATACGATGAAACTTTATATTGTGGAGGGAGTTCATGTGCATATTTCTTCAGGAACAAATCATAATCTTCACGAGACATATGAATGTCAAGGTCATCATCCCACGGAATCCAACCATTATGACGCATCGCACCAATTACATTTCCATAAGCCAGACACAAGTTTAATCCGTGTCTTGCACAAACAGATTCAATGTCCCGGTACATTTTAAAGAGATGCTCCTGTAGCTTACTCAACTCCTCACGAGATAACTCCTTGCCCTTGCCTGAGTTAGTGATTTGAATCAGTATGTTTTTGGTAGATAGCATTTAATTATTTCTTTGAAGAGTTTAGTAGTTGGATGTACAAGTCCTGCAATTTAGTAGCCGTGCTGACGGACTCATATCCTGCTGCTTTGATTTCTTCAAATCGATCTATACGTTCAAGTTCTCTTGCTTTATAAATCTCATCAGCCCAAAACTTAGGACCTGCATCCAGAGGCAGATACTTCACTAAATCAGTGACACTACATTCAGTAGAAACCGATCCTTTTGTTGTAAAACAAGGAAGTCCGCTAACCTGAGCTTCAATTATCGAAAGGGGCAATCCTTCGTAGAAGGAGGGTAGTATGAAAACATCCATTGCCTGAACGTAGTCATATACGTTCGGGACGACTCCAACCATTTTTACCTTATCTGCTACATTTAATTTCTCAGCGTATTCTGTTATAGATGCTCTTTCCGGACCATCACCTACAAGTAAAAGCACTGTATTTGGATTGACCTGCAAAAGATTATTTAGAATTTCAATTGCGAAAACATGATTCTTTTCTTTGCAGAATCGAGCAACGTTGCCAACTACAAAAGTGTCGTCATTTATTCCAAGCTGTTTTCTTACTCGATCCCTCGATTCCTTGTTATATTTAAATTTGTTAGCATCTATTACATTTCTGATTATTTCTACCTTTCCACTCTGGCTCATCTTTTTCCCATATAACCATCCGGATGCCTGTTCACCGCATGAAAAGTAAAAATTAGCCGTGATTCTCAGGAATGGTTTAAGAGCGTCTCGGATTAAACCGTTTAGCCCTTTCTCTGACATAGAGTTATGCGAGTGTGAAATTCGTATGGGGATATCGCACGACTTTGCAATGGCAAGAGGAATCGTACTCTTTGAAGAAGTATGGGAATGTACGATCTCATATTCAGGATGCGATATAAAAAACTTTTTAACGCCCCGTATATATGCCATTGGATGGCGCATAACCAGAGGTGGAACTCTGTAAACCTTTCCTCCAAGTGATAATATCTCATCCTCGAAATTGCATTTGGATTGATCCGTAAGCAGGAAATCGAACTGGATCTTGTTCCTGTCCAATTCTCTGTAATAATTCATCAATGCATTCTCCGCTCCACCACGATTCATGGAATGAAGAATATGAAGCACCCGAATAGGATTGTTTATTATCGGTTCCATGTTTTAATCTTTATAAATGAATAAATTGCCAACCCCATCGGTATCGCCAGAATTGTAGTAAGCTTCATAGGAGAGTTCTTTAGCCATTGCTTATCCCCGGCGATAATGCATGATGACACATAATGAGCGGCCGATTTGAATTTTTGGCGATAAGGATATCGACTCATTTTCATGTGCAGAATTCGATGTTTCGCATAGCTTCGCGGGCTATTGACAAATTGTTTATAGATACCCTGAGACATACTGTCGGCACCGATCTGATATTCCACTGTGCAGAGATTGTCGTTGATGACCAGTAGCGGGTACTTATCCCACACCTGAGCAAGCATATACGCAGGATTGAAATTCTTTTCCCCTTCAAAGCCTATCTGAGGCGCAACCTTCCGCATCAACTCCGTTCGCATTACTTCTTTACAGTCCCCCGAATGAATGTTATTGATAAATAGATCCGAGCGATAAGTTTCTGTCATATCATCCGGGAAATAACCGCCAATAGGTGTTCCCTTATCGAAATAGAAATCTAAACCGATTATTCCACAATACTCTTTGCCTGTCAGTGCTGAAATACTTGATTTAAGTGAACTTTCCGGATAATGTCTGCGCCACAGATTGATGATTTTTTCTACAGCATCGTCCGGCATAAAATCATCAGAATCCACACATACGCATAATTCAGTCTTAATAACAGTATACGCTACGTTGTATCCGGTGTACAGTCCGCCGTTTGGCTTGCGGATATAAGTCAATCTGAATTTAGGCAAAGTAATTTCTAAACTGCTATCTTCACCGTTTTCGAGTTGTCTCCCCAGCCAGTCGAACTCGCCATGGCCGGCTTTCCGTTTTGTACCGAGGCTTTCGACCCATTCACGTGTATTGTCTGTTGAGCCATCGTCAATTATAACCCATTCAAAATCATTGCAAGTCTGATGACACAGGCTTTCGTAAGTTCTTACTAATGTATGAACCCGATTGAATGCCGGTGTGAATATTGTGAGGGTCTTAGCCATAAGTATTGTTAATATAAGTATTGTTAATAATAGAGAGATGCCATAGCAAGTGTGAACAGAAGCTGTCCCCAGACTGTATAGTTGACTATCTTTCCTTGTCTTTCAAATAGATCGAATTTTAACGAAGGATAGATAAGCACAAGTGGATATAGAAACCACGATAAGTAGGCTATGCGATTGGTGTAGGATGCGTACATACATAGCATCCACACTCCGTTTGTCAGGATATAGGTATTGTAAATGAGGGAGTATAACTTATCCTTGAGATTTCTACGAACGTACCAGTAGTATCCGGTAATAATGGGTACGCAACTATAAAGGATGAAATCTAATCTGAAACCTCCGGTTCCACCCCATTCAGAGTCAATATTGTTTAGATAAGAATTGTTACCTTCTTCGGAAATATCTCCAAGTAGAGTTTGAAAATATGTAATGTGAAGAAAGGATATGATAAGTGCAATAAGCCAGAATA
>JAAVBM010000120.1 GCA_014803505.1 bacterium
TTGAACAACAAATAAATCTATGTTCTTCTCAACAAGTCTTGTTGCAACTGTATGCCTCAAATCGTGAAATCTAAAATCTTTAATCTTAGCCTTTTCCAAAACCGCTTTGAAAGATTTAGTTATGCTTTTATATGCAGTATTTGTTTTAGGGTTAGTAAACACATATTTTGATTCTCTTTCTAATCCCTCAAAGAGTTCTCTTAACCCTGTTGATAAAGGTATTTTTCTTGGTCTGTTAGTTTTTGTTTTTAACAAATCGATATAACCGTATTCAAAATTGATATTTTTCCACTCAAGACTTAATATTTCGCCTTTTCTCATTCCCGTTTGAAGTGCTGTTATTATGATAGGTTTTAGATACAAATAAGGTTGAACTATCTTCTTTTTTCTTGTGTATCTGTCTAAAACTTCATATTCTTTTTCAACTTCAATAAACAATCGCTTTTCTTCTGCTTTAGTGAGATATCTGATTTTATGATTATCTTCTTTTAGTTTAACGACTTTGCTAACTGGATTTTTACTTAAAATCTCATTATCTATACCGAGATTAAACATCTTACTCAAAACCCTAATATATTTATTTATAGTAGAATTTTTGACTTTTCTTTGATTAAGCAAGTATTCTTTAAAATCCTCTATTCTTTTGGGAGTAATTTGCTGAGCTGTACAATTTTCTCCAAAGTAGTTAACAATAATCTTTAGTGTATAAACATCTCTATCATAACTACGTTTGTTGTTTTTTGCATAGCTGTCATAGAGTTTTATTAGTTTTCCTAAAGAAACATTCTTTTCTTCTCTAGGGATAACACCGTTTTGTTGTTGTGCCAACCTATATTTAATCGCATTTTCAAACTGGTCAGCTTCTTTTTTATCGGAAGCTCCGGTACATAGACCGTGCTTCCTTTCTCCATTGAGCATAAATTGGTAATACCATTTGTTTTTTCGCTTATATGTTGTCATGACAATCACCATCCTCTTTTTGGCTTTCTAGCACCCATTGCTCATATTTATTTTTTAAGATATACAAAGTTCCACCTATTTTGAAAAAGATTTTTTCAGGTAAATCCCCTCTTCGTTTCCAAGTCTTAACCGTATTTGGATTAGCTTTTACTACGCTAGTACAAAATTCTTTAAAAGTATATAATTCAACCATATTGATTCTCCTTTTTTTTATTTTTTCTTCTAAACTTTATTATTACAAAATTACAATCCCTCTTCCCAACCTGAAAGATAATCAGAGATTATCTTTCAGGTGTAATGGGTAAAGAGTTACTTTAATTACTATTGAGATTACTACGTAATTCTTCGGCAGACATAGCTTCAATCATTGAGCCAAAGTCACTATATTCTTCCATCCCACTGACATCAAAGCACATTGCATTTGTTACTTTGTTATCAAATCGAGTAGATATATTGCCTTTATATCTTCTATGATTTTTTGCATAACTCAAGAATGAATTTTCATCTATCTGTTTTTTCCTATTGCCACAATAGTATTTGTTTATTGCAGTAATAATAACGTCTTTTTTGAATTTTACTTGCAAAGTTTCATTACCATTTGTTTTTTCTTTAAAGATTCTAAAATGTACATCTTTCTGAATAATGCCAAGTTCATAAAGTGTAGGAATTTCAGCCAAGACTTTATCAACAACCGTTTTAAGGTTTTCGTATTTCTCAATTTGATTTTTAGCATATTGAATAATTTTGTCTTGTAAATCTTCCAATGTTATATCTGCAATAGCAAGTAATATCAATGCTCCTGTATAAGCATAAGCTATGTTGCTTATTACACGATTTTGTGTATCTTTTACATTAGCTTTTAGAATTTCAAAGACATCATCATATAGCTTGATAACGTCTTCTGGTGAGTATTTCATAAATTCAGGTAAGATTAAAGATAACTCTTTTAATCGTGCGTTGTTACCTTTATCAACTTCATGATAATGAAATTTATCAGCTTTAAATACTTTCCCGAAGATTTCAACAATATTCATACGGTTAACGACTTCTTTTAGATCTGGTAAGGACTCATTCGTTGAATAGGCTAAAGGGCTACAAATATTTATATATTCAACACCTTTACCATAAGGCAACATTTTAGTCCGAGCAACACCCTTATAAACACCCTTTACTAAGGATGTAAAATTACTTGAGACTAATGTTTCACCCTTAACATCATCTATGCAGATATTCATTCCATTATATTTTGAGCAGAAATACTCATTGCTCTTCGCAGTTGAACCACCTGATGTAAGAGCATCCCTAGATAGTCCAAAAATAGATAAACCAACAGTAACAAGAGTTGATTTTCCTGTTCCTGTTTCGCCAAATAAAATCAATATTGGCGCGCCATGCCGTTTTATAAAATCCTCATAGTACATCGCCATAGTCATATGACCAAGAGTTATCAAAGGTAGAACTATATTCTCACTCCAGCATTCTAGAATATTCGTCATTAGTTCGATTGCTATAACTTGAGGTGTTCTAACGCTTGTTGCCAGTTTAGGTAAATAATGAGTTGATTTTGCAAGTCTTACAAAAGTATTTTCTCCAGATTTAATGTAACCGTCACTATCAGCCCAACTTATACCTGTTGAAGTTGCAAGAGCATTCTCGTATAGAAATGATGTTTCATCGATTTTTCCGGCATTTGTATAAATTGTTGTAGTTGTTGCTACCTTTGGCGAGACATATTCTCCTACAAAGGTTTTGAATTCAGCCTCGGACATATAGACTTGAAAGTCTGTGAAAAGACTGTTTACTGTCGTTTCAAATTGCTTAACGTCTGACTTGGAATTGTTTGCAACTTCTACTTCTTTTTCGATAATCCCTTTGCTATTTTTTAGAGAAATAACGTAGTATTTATGTGACTTTCTCTCGCTTTTGTCATTATACACGAGTGTACATTCTCTAACATTATCTACAATGAAATTAGCTAGCAATTTTACTTGCAATTTATTATTTTTCTTTTCAACAGAGAACGTTTTATTCCATTTCTGTAACAAAAATCTGTTCTGATTAGGCAGATTGTATTCATCAAAGTTACAACTAATTGTAGCTTTTGATATGAATGTTACGGAATCCAGTAACTTCTTATTCTGATTGAAAATATCTTCAATCGTTTTCTTACCAATATCAATTGGATTGTTAATATTTTTAGATAATGTAGTCATTATATGCCTCTCTTTCATTTTTAAATTTTGTACAAAGTTTGCAGATTTCTGCATAGTTGGCTGATAAATAAGCACAGGTTTGTGGATGCCCAAAAGCTCTTGCATATTCAATCTTTTTCTGCGTTTCATCAAAGCTATAAGTTGGATATGGCTCAGAAAGCTCATGTATTAACTCATCAGAATTTTCTATTTGAGCCAAAACACTAATCATGCTAAACCACTCAGGTTCTGAAAGACAATCCGCATTCTCTCTGCAATAACGCAAGAATTCACAGTTATTGAACATTCGTTCTATGTCAATATTCTTATAAACTCTTTTTTCTGTTGTGGTAAAATGTGATTTTTGAGTTTGCTGTTGACTAGAATTAGTATCTTTATTGATGTAATCAAGCCAAGCCTGTGGTAACTCAGCAATAATGAAATTGCCATTTTCGTCAATTCCATCAATAACCTGATATTGTTTACCATTAATCACAGATGGTGCAATTATGATATAGCCTTTGAAGCGGGTATCACAAAATTTCCCTATTTTACCACGAGGATTAGTAATTCCTTTTGCCGAATAAATAAGATGTCTGCCTTGTCCAGTAGCTGTTGCTTGTGTTAGAGTGCGAGGTAACTTCTCTCCGAGCTCTACCTCTAACTGTTTTAAATCGTCCATAGCTGTTGATTTCTCATCGTGAAAATCTATATCGATGACCAAAATCCCTGATTTTTCACAAGCTAGCCCTACATTGTAGCCAAGCCTAACTATTGCCTCAACATCTAGACCGAATTGAGCATCTTTGAACCCGTGTTTGGTTGCGGGTTGTTTTGAATTCCCCTTGCAAGGGAATGTGGCAAAATTTTGCCAGTTTTTCAAAATGTTTTTTTGCATTTTTTCTCCTTTCTTTTTAATTTTTTAAATTATAATAACCTCAAATACCTATGTACACTTGATTTGATTCGATTTGCATTTATTTTTATAAGTATTGGGGAGTTATATTTATATACCTCGTTCCGTAAGTTTCCGTTAAAGTGTCAACAACCACTTTTGTAATTTTTGGTTGTTGATGTATAATAACAGTATGAGAAAACAAATAGAAAAACATATCTGTCCAAAATGTAAGAATAAAATCGCAATAAAATATGGAATCAGAAACGGAGTTCAGAGATACTCTTGCCTGAGATGTGGAGTGGTAAGTGATAAACCACCTAAATTATCAGCAAAAGATAAAGAATTTTTAACAAAACTTATAAAGCTTGTTTTCATAAAACAAGGAGACTATCATAATATTAAAGAAATTTTAAATGCTGTTAATGAAACGCCTTTAGATATGCAAACTAATGATATATTTGATTTTGACTTTAAAAGTCTCAGTGGCAATGAGCCTATAATGTGTTCATATCCTAAAATGCTTTTGGGTTATGAGAATGATAAAATTGTAATGTATCATTTTGATAATAGGTATTTAGTAAATAATACCAATTGTAGCATTCAGATTATACCCAATGCAGAATAAACCAGAAATTTTTTTTATATGTATATAAATAATATTTAAACATTAAAAAAGGTTACTCTGATTTAACGGAGTAACCTTTAGTTATATTCAAGAATTTTTAATATTCAAAATACTCTTTTTCCCAATCGAGTTCTTGCTTATTCTTGTAGAATTCTTTAATAATATTCAGCTGTTTTTCTGTACATTTACTGTTATCACCCAAATTAGCTTTTTCAAAACACATTATAGGTACATCTTTAAGAACCAAACTTTTGGGCATTGTATTATTAGTCCAAAGTGGTTCTGAAATATCATCAAGTGCATATTCATTATTATAGCCTTCTACTTCATCACGTTTTATGTAGTCTTTTATCACTTGATTTTCTTTATTTGAACACACTAATGCATCTTGCCAATCATAAACTTGTTTAAAGGCTTCACTATATTTTTTATAGCAGTCAGGTGAAATGCCCATTTCATTCGCCATTTCTTTGTTTTGTTCTTTGTGATAAGTTTCAACTGCTTTTTTAACTATAATTGTATCTTTTTCTGTTTCTTCTTTTATATCTTCAGAATTGGGTTCATATATATTATATCGCTGTTTTGGTGTTTCATATATTATTTTGTCCAAAGAAAAATGTTTTGTAACATCCTTATTAACATGTTCTCCTCTTACTTCCATTTTTGCTATCATTTTCATTTCTTGTTCTTTTACTGTTGTTATGAAATTTGTTAGCGAATCTTTATCCATTGAACAAAACGTATGTTCTTCACCTTCAAGTATACTTATTGTAATGCAATATTCATTTTTCCCATCAACTTTTTTTGTTTGAACAGGTATTTCTATTTTTTCGCCGGTAAATCCATTTTGTATGACAATTTTAGCATCAAATGCATGAGGAAATAAGTATAAAAATACCGTTGCCACAATAATTATAAATCCAAATTTTAGTAAGATAGCTTGCCAAGAATCATAACCTTCCTTATTTGAAGATTTTTCTTTTTGGTCATTAGAAGAGTCTTCTGACTTCGTATTACTAATAGTATCATTTACAGAAATTTCTTTAAATAAACTATTGAGATATCTTATAGCCTCTTCATCATATTCTGTATCTGCTCCCATTCTAACTAAACCAATTACATCATTATTTATTTTTAATTGATGACCAATATAAGCTGAACCAAGAGCATGGTCGAGTTCTCCGATTTCTATGTTTCTTATTTTTTGTAAATCAAACTTGCCTTCAATCTTTTTTGCAAAATTACAAGTTAAACCAATCCAAAATGTATCTGGTAAACTTTTAAAGTAGATATGCTTGTTTGTAATTAAAATTCTTGTTTTTAAATCATAAAAGAGATTTTTCTTATATAACAACAATAAAGGTTTTTCATCATCAGTTATTTGCATTCCACTTTGAATAATAATTTCATTTGTCAATTTCTCGCCAACTAAAATACAATCAGTTTTTAGGAACTTTTCATTGATATAATTTTCGATAATTTCTTCTTTTGTATAGGTATTTTGCTCTTCTTGTTGCTTTACTTTGTTTTGGGCTTCAGTATTTTCCCCTTTTATTTCAGCAAGTTCTTTTTCGAGTTTTGCAATTTTTAACTGCTGTTCTAGTTCCTCAATACGTTTTTGTTCATCTGTCATACTATTATTCCTTTATTATTATTTAGCTCTATTAAATGCATCAAAAATTTTGGTAGCATTTTCGAATCTTTGAACTGCTTGAAACCCACCATTTACGTTAGTACGTATTCCATTTTTTACATGTTCCATTAATTCTCCACGTGCTTCTTGTTTTTCTATAATCTCATCTAAAGCACTCTTATATGCTGTAATTTTATTATTTAAACTATCTTTGGTTGTTTGTGATAATCTTTCTTTATACTGGTTAAAGAATAATTCCGCATCTTGCGTTGTTTGGGCAATGTTTTCGAGTTTTTTATTTGGAAGAGTTTTTAATTGTTCTGCATCCATAGAAAGTTTTGATAAATATTCTTTTGCTTGAACTTCAAGTTTAGCATTAAATTCTCTTTCTTGTTTTTTTATTTCTGCTAATTGTTGTGGAGTTGCGGTTAATGATAAATCATTAATAGCACGTATTGCATTTACTGCATCTAGACTTCCACAATAATCTACCACACCATTTGAAAATCTGCATTTGCGAATATATGAACCATCGTTAAGTTTGGTTTCACTTACTACAGTTGCTGAAAATGCAGATTGCGATATTAGTAATAGTATCATTACCAAAAGTAATTTTATTGAAAGTTTCATATTTCCCTCCTATCTTTTAAAATTATTTTATAATAAATATAAATCTTGTAAACCCATGAATATAAGGAGTTGTAACCTAGTTTTGTAGAATGTATTCGACTGAAAAATTGTAGTATGTATTCTACAATTTACAAATGGGCATAAGAGCAATACAAAATGAAATTGGTAGAAGATTAAAATCATTGAGATTAGAAAGAGATTTATCTCAAGAAGTTGTTGCTTGTGAAGTTAAAATTTCAAGAGACCATTTATCTAATATTGAAAATGGTAAGCATCCTTTAAATATTAAAACTCTTTATAAATTGGCAGAATTCTATGGTGTCAGTATGAAATATTTCTTTTAACTTCACTCGGAATGATACATAATTATATTTTGTGTCATTAGTTAAAGTATCCGAAATATTATCATTATTAAATTTCAATACCTTTGTAAATATGCGTAAATAAAAA
>JAAVBM010000121.1 GCA_014803505.1 bacterium
AGGCGGATTCCGATCCGCCGCCAAGTCCGAGGGCTTACATCACCAACAAAAAACGAAGCTACACCCCGCAGGAAACCACGCCCACACACAGTCAACGGCGGATCGGAATCCGCCTCTCCATAGCCACCACCCCCGCAAACACCCCCCGCAGAGACGACATTTTAGCAAACCCGCAAAATAAACTCCCGATTAACGCCGAAAAATCCGCCCCTAACCCCCGCTTTCTAAAAAAATCGACATCCATCCCCCAAAACCAACTTGCACATCCCGCCCCCATTCGCTAACTTCGCATCACATAAACCCCGTTAAACACTTAAAAAACGTTAAAAAATATGCCGACAAGAGCGTCTAATCAAAAATAAAGTTTAACTTTGCAATGTCCGAGGGAGGAGAAATTCCCGCGGACTAAGAAAAGTGTCAAAACTTTCTTTCTCAGTCATAACGAATCGCCAAATTCAAACCCAACGCTGAGGCAAAGTGAGATTAGACGCTCTTTCTGTTTTTGCTACTGACAAACAGACAAAAACGGAGGGGTCGTTTATCCACCCTCACTAACAATATCATTCAGCGTTGAGGCTTTGGCGAGCCTGTTATGACTATGATAGGAGGCGAGATGAATTCCCCTCTTTTCTTATACCCATACCCCAACCGCCTGCCAGGGGAATTACAGGCCCAAACCCAATCAAAAACACATAAAAAAACCACTATGCCCCTATTCAGAATCACAACCAAATGCGCCAAAAACTCAAACGGCATACGCATTGAACCCGGAATGTCTGTCGACGTCGTCACAAACTCATTCTCCAACCCCGTAAACACCAACGGCGGACAACCCGTCATCGACGCCTTCATGCGCATCTACGGCATCGACATCAAACGCGCCGGCGCCCTCAGCACAGTCTACCTCGACGTACAACGCATCAACTAATCCCCCCAATATATATCACTCATGTTTGAAGGTACTATTGCTGCCAAGTTTGCCAATAAATACTTCGAAAAAGACGTATTTAAGATCGTCAGGCGACATGCTCTGGTGGCATCTTTGCTGATGATGTTGCCTGACTTCGGCCTTGGCGGACTTTTTTACATTGTCTGTCTTTGGAGAATGTACTCTAAAGTAGCCGAAAAAGTTGGCATTTCATTTAGCAACAATAAAGGGAAACTCATTGGCGTTGGCTTTATTGTTAATATAGCCGCAGCTTTTATACTTGATATAATCTTCACGCCATTATTTTTCCTTGAAGGCTTTATTGTCTATGCTCAATTCTATCTTTCAGGAAAACTATACGTAGAAAATATCAAGAAACTAAAATAATAACAGAGTACCATACTTCACTTCTCTTTATAAAAAACTTCAGCTAAAAAGTTAAAAAAACATCCTTAATACCTTAATCATATGTTTGACCTCTTAATTCACGCTGCCATACATAAAACAGCCGAACTCATTGGAGAATCTCAAATCGGACAAAAAATAGGTAACACTATTGACAACGCTCTAAACAATGGTGTAGAATCCGTCCAAAATTCAGTGAAAAACGTTGGAAATGCTTTGGCAAAGGGTGCTAAAGCAGCAAATGAGGGCGTAAAGGCAGCAATCAAAACATACAATAATTCTAAATAGGGTTAAATACCTGCTCAAAAATAATGGTTAATAAACTAATTGAAATTTCCCATCAACTTAGCTTCAATGACCTTGAAGAGCGATTGCTGACAATTAATGCCTCATTAAACAATGGACAAGCGGAACTAATTGTTCCGCTTGTTGGAGAGTTTAGCGCCGGCAAGACAACTCTAATAAATGCATTGACTGAATCTAAGGCATTGGAGTGTGCATCAAAGCCTACAACGGCAACAATTTACACAATCCATTTCGCCTCAGATTCATGTAAGGCCATAGTTCACAACCACAATGGGACCACGTGTGAAATTCCGGATATCACAAAATTAAAGAATGACGAACTAAAGGATGCTGTCGTCGTTGATGTTTATGACACCTCTCGTACTGTTCCAGAATCCATTGTTATTGTAGACACCCCCGGATTATCTTCGCAAGACATCAAACATCGCCAGACATTGGTTGATTTCATGCCTCAGGCAGATGCCATCCTCCTCGTTTCCGACATCAACCAAGGAATAACTCGCTCATTAGCCGATTTTGCCTCGACTATTGCCCTTTCCAAACGACCCATATATTTGGTTTTCTCTCAATGCGATACCAAATCTGAGGAAGACATTAAACGTTCAAAAGAGTATCATCTCAAAAACACAGAACTTCCGCTTAATGGAGTGGTTTGCATTTCAGCAAAAAGCGGAAGAATTGAAGAATTAAGTACTTTACTCTCTGAGCTTCAACACAATAAAACGGCCATCCTCAAGCGAGTAAACGAGGAACGTTGCAAAGCTATTGCAAAGGAGATGATTTCAAGAATAGACACCTTGTTAAACTCATCTGTTTCTGATTCTTCAACAGACGAAGCTATTCGCCAGCAACAATCAAACCTTAACAAAATCAAGCGACAAATATCATCACTCTCAGATTCCATCTCATCCGAACTTAACGGAATTCAGAGGGAAGTGTCTCGAAAATTTGAAGACAAAATATTTGAGAGCTTGGATTCTATCGTGGCCGGAAAAAGTGAAAACTATGACTCAGAAGCCATATCAGCCATTAACAACAACGCAAGTTTGCTACTAAATGAATACAAGAACCAAATTGTAGACCTGCTCGGAGAGAAAATCAAAGAATTCTCACGTAAAGAGGAATCTCTATCTCTTGAAGGTCTCCAATCACTGGATCTTTCTCAATTATCAATCTCCGGCTTATCCTATAACATCAATCTAAACGAGGCAGGCCATGAATATGATAAAAAAATTGCTATAGGATGTAAAGTCGCAGCCGTCGCCGCAGCTGTAATCGCCACAGCCGGAGCCGCAAGCGCGGCAGGAGGTGCAGCTGTAGCCGGTGAAGCCGCAGCTACTGGTGGAGCAGCCCTTTCCAGTGGCGAGGCTATTTTAGTAGCAGCAGATGTTGCTGATACAGTGACTGATATTGGCTCTATCATGGCCAATCAACGCCACATGAATAGAATCAATCAGGCTGTTCAGTTTGGCTCACAAGTTAACGAAAAAATTGGTGTCATCAATGACTTTGATGCTTCTGCAGGACAACGTATGGGTCAAAACAAAGGTATTGTTGAATCACTCGTAGGATTCGTAACAGAGAAAACCATGGGTAAACCTCAGCGTCGACGTGTTATCCATCAATACATTGATTCGTCTCTTTCGCCCGCCTTTGCGCAAGAACTACGCCGAATAACAATAGACGTTAACAATAGGATTTCAAGTATGCTGAACGAAATGGCAGAGGCTCAAACTTCTGAGCTAACAGCATCATTGGAGGCTTTAAAACAAGCCCGTCAAGAGCAAAAATCTGCCTTTGACGAAAAAATAAAGCAACTCAAACAAATTAAACAACAATTAAACACCCTATGAATGGAATGATCAGTTTTGTGATTGGAGCAGGAGTAGGAGTCGCTGGCTCTTACCTACTCAACAAAAATCAGAACAGTGAAGGGAAAAGAAACTCCAAGGAGGAACTTGATTCTCTTTACAACGAAAATGAAAAGCTTCGTCAGCGCTATAAAGAAGTAGAGCGTCAAAATGAGGACCTAATTGCCGAACTGGAATCACTTAGACGCAAAATGAAATCTACAGGCGACGACCAGGATGATCTGCAAGATGAACTTGACGATGCTAAACGCAAAGTGAAGAGTCTCACAAATGAAAATCAGGAGTTAAAGCGAAAAATCACTGAATATCAGGCTGCTTGTGACTCTTTAGAAAAAGAAGTCACAGCTCTCAAAGCAAAATAAAACATGGACTCATTATCTATCGCTCTAATAGTAGTATGCGTAATACTCGTTTGCATTATTGTTTGGTCATTCTCTCGAAAGGATAACCAAACTGATAATGCATCCAATGAGGAAATATCGCAACTTCAGGCTCTCATAAGTGAGAAAGAAAATACTATTTCTTCCCTAAAAAACGAACAAAAAGAGATGTCTGAAAAGTCGGAGGCTCTAATTACTCAACTTAAAGATAAGAACATCAAAGAACTTAAGGCCTCTGCTGATCGCATTTCCGAACTTGAAGCTGGAATTCAGAAGGCCTTGGCAGGAGGAGCAGACGAAATCATTCGGAAGAAACTTGCTGAAGTCGATAAACTCACCTCAAAAGTCAAGAAACTTGAAGAAGACCTTGAAGAAGCTGAAGATGAGGCTGACAGCATGAAGAAAAAGACAAAACAGCTCCAGATTCAGAATTCTGAATTGCAGGAAGAATTAGATAATGAAATCCGCAAAGGGAAAAAACTTCTTGAGGAAATTGGTGATACAAAAAGCCGACTTGAACAAGTTGAAAAAGATTTCAATATTCGCCAAGAAGCTCTGGATTTTGTTAAAGAAATCCTTACTGCAAAACTCACTTCTGATAAATCTGTCAACAATCTTTATCAAACCGTAGATAATATTGTGGACTATATTCGAGGTGACGTCCGCGACAGCATAATTTCAATTTATAACATACCTGCGGAGCATCAGCAAGCTATCTTTGGTTCAGAATTATTCGCCTGGGCCATAGCAAAGAAAAAAAGCTGGATTCAAGGCAAAACTTCTATAGCTTTTGTTGGCGAATTCTCTGCCGGAAAGACTTCTATTGTCAATCGCATCCTATCACAAGACGACCCCAATGTCCCGCGTCTGCCGGTTAGCACAAAAGCCACAACGGCCATTCCGACATACATTTCCGGAGGCGTAAGTACCTTCTATCAATTTGTAACGCCCGGGAATGAACTAAAGGGTATATCAGAAAACACCTTTAAACGCGTTAATAAAGATGTACTGGATCAGGTAAAAGGTGTTTCATCGCTTATCCAATACTTTGTGATGACATACAAGAATCCAAATCTTAACAAACTGAGTATTCTTGATACACCGGGCTTTAACTCAAACGATTCAGAAGACGCAGAAAGAACAATCAGCGTCATCAATGAATGTGACGCTCTGTTCTGGGTCTTTGATGTCAATGCCGGTACTGTTAACCGCTCATCTATAAAAATCATCAAGGAGAATCTCAAAAAACCCTTATATGTTGTCATTAACCAAATTGACACCAAATCAAAATCTGACGTTGACTCCGTAGAGAACCTTATTCGGAAGACCCTACAGGATGAAGGCATTAAGATTGAAGCGGTCATCCGATTCTCAAAGAAAGAACCTCTTGAAAAGATTATGTCGCCCATATCAGCAATTAAGCATGACAATAGTCGTGAACAATATTTGGACGAGATGATCTCCATGCTCTCTGAAAAGTTAAAAGACCTGACGAACGATACGAAAGAGGCTCACAAAAAAAGCAATTCACTGGAATCTAAATCCTCAAGGCTTATAGACGAATTTAATCGCGCAATAGCAGCTCTTGGAGACGATTGTGTTACGGTTTCCAATATCCCGCAGTATAATAGTCGCTTCTTCCGTGAAGATGACTTCCGTATTTCTCAGGCACAATATAACGAGTTTATTACCACTCTTGAAAGGATTTGTCAGGGTCGCTTAGATACATTATGCGACAAATATAATCAACAAATGAAAACAGTATCCGAGATGCAAGATGCGTGGAACGAACATTCCTCTGCTCTTTACAATCAAAAACGGATTGAAGAGTGTTTAGAAACTCTGACTCGTTTATCAAAAAAATTACCCAAATGAACCAAAACATTTTTGAACAATTTCAGGCTGAAAAGCAGAAACTCATTCAGACTGCTCAAATAGCCAAAGAAAATGGTTGGATTACTGAAGACCGAGAAAAAGAAATTGTTGACAAAATCAATAATGATATCCTAACTCTCGGAGTTATAGGACAAATGAAATGTGGTAAATCCACCTTTCTTAACGCGTTCGTTTTTGGCGACACTGTCCTTCCTTCAGCAACTACTCCAATGACCGCTGCATTATCTGTCATCACTTATGGTAAAGACAAGAAACTCGTGGCTGAGTTTTATTCTCCAGATGAGTGGGCAGAGCAAAAACTACAAGCAGATCGCTCGTTAGACGAAGTAGCCGGAAATGCCATGGAGGAATCAAAAGTCAAAGCCGCAAAGGAATTGGTTGCAAAATCGGCTAATCTTCCTGGAAATGTCAATTCTTTCCTTGGTAAATCTCAAGAAGACACATTTGAGAATCTGGAAGAATACGTTGGAGCAGACGGTAAATTTGTTTCAATTACCAAATCTGTGACCATTTATTACCCACATGATTACCTCAAAGGTGTTGAAATAGTCGATACTCCGGGTTTCAATGATCCAATTGTTTCTCGTGAGGAGCGAACCAAAGACTTCCTGAAAAAGGCTGATGTCATCTTGCTCATGCTCTACGCATCTCGCGCATTTGACTCAACAGACCGTTCTATTCTGTTTAAGAATGTCCGTCAATGCGGAATTGGCAAAATTTTGATAGGCGTGAATAAATACGACATTGCCTATGGAAACGGCGAGACCGAAGCCGAAATTATTGCTAATGTAAAAGAACAAATCGGTCGTGCCTGCACCGATACGGGAGATGAAACGATGGCTGCGCTCGTTAAGGAGAACGATCCGATTCTGTTGTCTGCTGAGATGTCTCTACTGTCACAGCTTCCAATGTCTAAAATTCAAAACAGAGAAAACCTTCTCCATTCATGGAAAAATGCCTGCGACAATTTTGAAATTTCATCTCAGATGGAAATGGCAGTCAAGAGTCGTATTAATCACCTCATTGATGCTGTAAAACGTATCATTGAGCGCGACAAGATCGAAGTTTTACTCCGCAAACCTGCAAATGCCATCAAAGCAGCTGCCAATAGCAAAAAAGAAGAACTCGAGCACCAACTTAGAGAAACCTGCAGTTTAATTGACAACCTTCAGCAACCTGATGAAGAACTGGAGGAGCGCAAGGACAAACTGGGAAGGGCAAAAAAACGTATTCAAAAGAAAATTGATTCGTTAGGCGACGATATCGAAATCTCATTCAATAATATTATCAGAAAAGGCCGGAATGAGATGGAGGATGAGGTTGATTCTGCCTGCAATCGAATGGTTCGTATTGTTGACAATATGAAGCGTACGCAAGGTCCGGATGATATTATTCCTGCCTTAGAATCAGAACAAAACAAACTGATTCAACGTACCCTCAAACGCTGTTTTGAAAGAATCTGTGAAGACGCAAAGAGAACAACCACATCTTGTGTCCGTTCTTTCTGTGAAGAAACTGCAGATGTCCTTGAGCGTTATATTGAAGATTTTGATGCGCGAGATTTCGTAAAGTCTATTGAAAAGAGAGTGTCATTTGACGTAGATAACAATAACATGTTCTCCGTCACCTCTGAAGATAGCAGTTCCGACGATGAAGTCTCCTTCCTTGATGTTATTACCGGTCTCATTAAGGCTCCCTTTGAAGCATATTTCGGTGCATTTAGCAAGGGTTATGATTTCCTAACAAACAATAGGGATAATAAGAAAGAACTTAAGTCAATCATAGAAAACATAAGAGCCAACTTCGATGTTAATGACTTCCTCAATTCATTAATTGATAGAAAAGACGAGGTCATCAGCTCTCTCAAAACTCTGATTTTAGACGATTTATTAACGCCCATGCAAAATCAGCTTGACGAAATACTCAACTCTGTTTCAGACAAGGAGAAGGCTCTTCATGAAGCAATTGCAAAAAAACAAGAAATTGAAAATGGCTTGAATCTTTTCAAAGCACAATACTCGAAAGTGTATTCCGATTAAAAGCTTAACACATACCTTATCTCAAGAAAAAGTTAAGCAATTAATTTGAAAACATTTACAAGAAAACTAATAGAAAGAGGAGAGCTTGCACACTCAATTCTCCTCTTTCTTTATAACTTAGACTTACCTTAATGCGTAAACCCGTATGACACAGACAGGTACCCAAGACAGACTCCGGGGTTTACAGCCGCGGAGCCTGGGATATTAAAATGAAATGAGCGATGGTTAAAGGGACGACGTTATTTTATTGTGCGGAGTGCCGGGGGCGGTTTTTGGGGTTGGATATCGAATTGGCGGCGTCCATATTCAGTCAGCCGTTAAAATGTCCGCATTGTGGGTCGTGGCACACTCGGCCTTGGAGCCTCCTGCCCGCCCGAATCGCCAATATGCAATATCGCCCCATCTGGGACGCCACAGACCGCTGTAAAGACTAACCCACCCAATCCCTCACTTAAAAAAACGGATATGTTTATAACCTACAATGACAAAGGCGAGAGAATCATTTACGATGGCGAAGCCCTCGATTATAAATGTCTCGAATGTGGAAACCAATTTGAGCGACTGATTGACAGCGGATGCTGCTGTCCCGGCGAATACTGGAGAAAGCTGAGGATTCAAGAAAATCCCACGACGTGCCCCAAATGTAATTCTCGCAATGTTGAGCGTATCCGTGACCGTCGTAGCCTCCTCGTTGCTATTGCAGAGCTCGAGGGCCGCAAACTTGAAGAATGGCAGTAATCAACCCTCATTGAAGCCTTACCCGCAAACTTTATGACATTAGTCTCCTCTCCTGCGAAATGGAAACTTAAACTCGCCGAAAAATACTTAAACTCAAGTATGTTGAAGAAAATTTGTTGTTTGGCGGTGATGGCGGCCTCGGTTGCCGTTACCGCCGGAGCGCAGAACGCCAACGGGGCGGAGCGCCGCAAGCAGGCCCTTCAGGGCACTTATCTGGTTGCCCCCGGTGGATTTGTAATTTCTCCCGACGACGTTTATCGATATGGAAAATACGTCATCTCCGGCAATACTATCTCAGAATACAACTGGGACGCAGACAGCAAGACCTGGAAGCTTAACTTCAAAGCCCCCTTCAAGCTAATCTATCGCCGCAACGCCGACTATATGACCGGCTACAACATCGTCTACAAAAACGCCCAAGGCCACGAAATGCAAATGTGTACCGGCGATGTCAACGACGACGGCATCATGGACCTCTGGTGCAGCGACAGCCTCTACTACACCAAGCAATCCCCCCACAAAAAAAATTGATTGTCGTCACGACAACCAATCTTAGTTAACCTTAAATCTAATACCATGAAAAACACAGTGCAAAGTTACGGACTTTTTTTGATTTTGCAAATATTTTTGCGCAAAAATTATGTTGCATAACATAATTTTAACATTTATTAAACCAAAGTAAGCGTTCTGAGGGTTGAGGAGGCGAGTTTTTCGGCCGCCAAACGGAGTTCCGCCGGGGTGATGGCCGAGATTTTCTCCGCAGTGCGGGTGATTGAGGGCGGCTGCAGACCGTGGAGAATGGCCCTGCCCGATGATAGAGCCGTCTGCTCGCGGTTATCTTGCCCAAGGGTTACTTGACCCAAATATTGACGCTTATAAGCAGCTAAAGAGCGCTCGCTCAGCGGCTTGGAGGCCAATCCGTCGAGAGTGCGACCAACGATGCGCCGGCAGCGCTCAAGGTCCTGATGGTCACACCCGAAGTAAATCGTCATCAGGCCGCAATCAGAGTATAAAGCCGTAGATGCCTCAACCGTGTAGACCAGTCCGTTACGCTCCCTCAGCGCAAGATTCAGCAGGGCATTCATCCCCGGACCGCCTAAAATATTGACAGCCAGCGCCGTTACGTGGCGGTCAGGGGCATGGAGGCCGCCTATTTCCACTCCCATCACCGTATGGGCCTGATGAGAGCCATTATCCTGAACGGCCACCTCCGGCGGGCAAAGCTGAGGCCGCGTGCGCCGGTCGCCAACGGCCTGAAGGGGAAGCGCGGCAAAGGCCTTCTCCGCCTCGCGGAAAACCTTCTGCGGGTCTTCCGGTCCGAGATAGAAAAACACCCCGTTATCAGCCGTGAAGCGCTCACGGAGGTAGCGCCGACAGCGCTCGCCCGTGAAGTCCATAACCGTCTGCTTGCGCCCTAAGATGTTGTGGGCAAGCGGATTGCCGGCAAAAATCATCTCGTCAAAAAGATCATAAGCAGCCTCCGCCGGCGAGTCGAGATAAGAGTCAATCTCATCACAAATAACCTCGCGCTCCAGCTGCAGTCCCCGCTCAGGGAAGGCGGAATCAGCAGCCAGTTCGCCGATAAGCCGGGCCGCGCGCCGGAAGTTTCCGGCAGGCATCAGGGAGTAGACCGTCGTTTCCTCCTTGGTTGTAAACGCATTAAGCTCGGCGCCGACTGATTCCATCCGGTTGAGGACATAGGACCCCGTGCGGCGCGATGTGCCCTTAAAAATCGTATGTTCAACGAAGTGGGCCAACCCATGGTCCGAGTCGACGACTTCGTCGCGCGAGCCGGAATTAAACGTCAGGCCGCAACATTCCGTCGCTCCCGGGCTCTGACGGGCAATGCACCGGAGGCCGTTGGTAAGGGTGGCCGTCAGCAGCGTTCCACCCATTTTCCGTCGGCTTTAATCAGTTCAATCAGGCGCTCCAGGGCCTCTTCCTGAGGAATGTTTTTCAACACACACTCGCGCTGACGGTAGAGGCTCACCTTGCCAACTCCGGCGCCGACATAGCCATAATCAGCGTCGGCCATCTCGCCGGGGCCATTGACAATACAGCCCATCACTCCGATTTTCAAGCCCTTAAGATGGTCCGTGGCCGACTTTATCTCGCGCAGGGTCGACTGGAGGTCAAACATTGTGCGCCCGCATGAGGGGCAGCTGATGAATTCCGTCTTTGAAATGCGCAGGCGAGCCGCCTGTAAAATATTCAGGGCCAGCGCCGTAGTGTCCGTATTGCCGGCCTCGATGCGCATACCGTCAGCATGCCCGTTAAGGAGCAGGGTGCCGAAATCGGCCGCGGCCTTCAGCGCCAGGTCTGAATCGTCAGGGTCATAACTCAGACTCATAATTACCGGATTATTAACGCCTTGACGGAGCAAATAATGATGACAGGCCTGCAAATCGCCAACTCGGTTCTGATGCTTAGACCTGAGCACGATGATTTCGTCCTTCTCAAACTTATGGCCGGCAACCTCGTCTGTTGTCATTTCAACCATCTTGCCCTGAATCTCGTCCAGACCGACGATTACCGGAAGCTGACCGCCGCCAACATTGCCAACGGCCACAGACTCAATGCGTTCCGGTGCCAGAGGATTATAACCCGGAGCATAGTTGACGGTGAAGGCCGGAACTGCCTGAGCCTGAGCGATATGGGCCAACAGAGCACGCGCAACGGGCACCTCCCGCTCCGGGTCCTCGCTGAGCGAGACGCGAATTGTGTCGCCGATGCCCTGATAGAGAAGCGCACCGATGCCTACGGCTGATTTTACCCTGCCGTCTTCGCCATCGCCGGCCTCCGTAACTCCCAGATGGAGAGGATATTGAAGACCTTCATTCTTCATTGTCTCCGCAAGGAGCCTGACCGTGCGAACCATCACTACGGTGTTTGAGGCCTTGATGCTGACAACGACATTGTCAAAACCCTCCTCCGCACAGATTCTCAGATACTCCATGGCGCTTTCAACCATCCCCTCGGGAGTGTCGCCATAGCGGTCCATGATTTCGGGCGAAAGTGACCCGTGGTTCACCCCGATTCTGAGGGCGGCGCCATGGGCTTTCAGCTTGTCGAGCAGCGGCTTGAGGGCCGATTTAATGTCGGCCCCGGGACGGACAAAATTCCCGGGATTGATGCGGACTTTCTGAACGGCATCGGCCGCGGCCATCGCCGCATTCGGATTAAAATGAATATCCGCAACCAGCGGGACGGAAACGCGACCGCGCATACGCCCCATGGCCTCGGCCTCTCGAACCCCCTGGGCTGTCAGGCGCACGAGTTCCGCGCCCGCCGCCGCTATCCGCTCAATCTGAGCTATGGAGGCTTCCTCGTCAGTGGTGGTGGTCGACGTCATGCTCTGCACGACTATCGGATTATTAGCCCCGATTTTAACGCGCCCGTCAACTATCACTTCCCGACAGGGCCGGCGGCGGCAATTCAGCAAGTCCATAAGTATCTAAAAATCAATTAGTCTTAAATTCATATTTAATTTCGGCAAGCTCGGCATTGGCCTTCACGATTTTCTCGTTGAGCTTGGCGCGATATTCATCAAAGCGGGCTGCAACTTCAGCATCAGAGAGTGCCAGCATCTGCACGGCGAGGATGGCCGCATTGAGCGCGCCGTTGATTCCGACAGTTGCGACGGCCACACCCGGAGGCATCTGCACGATGGAGAGCAACGCGTCATTGCCATCCAAGGTTGAAGCGATGGGCACTCCGATTACGGGTATTGGAGTCATTGCGGCGATAACGCCGGGAAGGGCCGCAGCCATGCCCGCTGCCGCAATAATAACTTTGAGGCCGCGGTCACGTGCCCCGCGCGCAAAGTCCTCAACCTCAGCGGGAGTACGATGAGCCGAGAGTGCATTCATCTCAAACGGCACCTGAAGGGTATTCAGAAAATCTGCGGCCTTTTTAAGGATGGGCAGGTCAGAAGTGCTACCCATTATGATAGAAACCAGAGGATTCATAAAAAAAGAAATTTACTAATTAAGAAGCCAATAAACTCAAAAAAATCACTAATTAAAAAGGTCAAAAAAACCTCAAAAAATTACTAATTACCAACTAATAATTACCAACTAAAAAAATTACAAATTACTAATTACCAATTACTAATTAAAAAAAGGCCGCCGATTTTAATATCATCGGCGGCAACTTTTTTGAGTTCTTTCTTACTTTGCGGCGGCAAGTGCGGCCTGTTCAGAGGGTTTGAGGCGACGCTCCTTGATGCGGGCCTTCTTACCGGTGAGGTTGCGCAGATAGTAAAGTTTTGCGCGGCGAACCTTACCATACTTATTGACTACGATTGAGTCAATGAAGGGTGATTCCATCGGGAAGATACGTTCTACACCGATGTTATCGCTCATCTTGCGTACGGTGAAACGCTTCTTGGCGCCTTCGCCGGAAATCTTGATTACGACTCCGCGATACTGCTGGATACGTTCCTTGTTACCTTCCTTAATGCGGTAAGAAACAGTGATGGTGTCGCCCGGCTGAAAGCGGGGATAGCTCTTGTTTTGTGCAAATGCCTCTTCGGCAATCTTAATTAAGTCCATTGTGACTAATTGATAGATAGGGTTTTACATTCGTCCGCAGCAGTAACGCGCACCTCGTCGTCGCGACAGCGGCTGCGAAATCCGACTGCAAAGTTACGAATTTTTCCCTTCATACGCAAATTTTTTTCGTTTTTTCAGTTTTCATTTTTTGATTCTCGTTTTTTTTCGTAACTTTGTACTCAAATGGAAAAGTATCTCGTATCTGCCCGCAAATATCGTCCGGCAACGTTTGCAAGCGTCGTCGGACAAAAAGCGTTGGCGGCAACTCTCAAAAATTCTATCGCAACTGACCGATTGGCACACGCTTATCTCTTCTGCGGGTCCCGTGGCGTTGGTAAAACCTCCTGCGCCCGAATCTTCGCTAAGACCATTAACTGCACCAATCGGACCCCCGACGGGGAAGCCTGCAATGAATGTGAATCCTGCCGCCTGTTTAACGAAAACCGCTCGCTTAACATCATTGAGCTCGACGCCGCCTCCAACAACGGAGTCGAAGACATCCGCCAGCTTATTGACCAGACAAGAATCCCCCCGACGTCCGGCAAATATCGCGTATTCATCGTCGACGAAGTCCATATGCTCTCGTCAGGAGCCTTCAATGCCTTCCTCAAAACCCTTGAAGAACCCCCGGAATACGTAATTTTCATCCTCGCGACCACTGAGAAACACAAGGTTATACCGACGATTCTCTCCCGATGTCAGATATTCGACTTCAACCGAATAACCATCTCTGACATGGTTGACCATCTCGCCTACGTCGCTAAAAACGAAGGAATCTCAGCCGAACCCGCCGCCCTCAACGTCATCGCCCGCAAGGCCGACGGCGCCATGCGCGATGCCCTCTCCATTTTCGACCAGGTAGCCGCATCCTCGCTCAATAACATAACCTATCGGTCTACAATCGAGAACCTTAACGTCCTCGACTCAGCCGTCTATAACCGCCTGCTCCAGTCATTCCTCGACGGAAACGTTGCCGATGCCCTCCTTATATATAAGGAAGTGCGCGACCAAGGATTCAATAACCACTTCTTCCTGACCGGACTCGCCGACTATTTCCGCGACCTCGTAGTGGCCCGCGACCCTAAGACCATCTCCCTGCTTGAATCTGACGACGACAATCGCGCCGCCATGGCCCAACTCGCCGCCAAATGCTCCCCAAAGATGCTCTATCGCGCCATGGACCTCTGCAACAGCGCCGACCTTAACTATCGCACTGCCGCTAACAAGCAGTTCCTCATTGAGCTCACGCTCATCAAACTCTGCCAAGCGGACAGCCCCTCTCCCAATGAAGGCGACGGAGAGGGGCATGCACTGCAACCAATAGTTGCCAAAGCCCCAACCACCCCCACTCCCTCCTCGCCAAAACCCGCTCCCGCCCCGGCCCCG
>JAAVBM010000122.1 GCA_014803505.1 bacterium
GACACCTTCTTCTTCGTGAACATTAAATCTTTGATTTATCAAATTTTTATCAAGTTTTAGAACTTCTTTAACACTTAGAGCAACATCTTTAGTTTCAATTTCTTGTCTTAAACCAATTTGCTTAGCCAATAAAGAATTCACACCATCAGCCAGAACAACAATATCAGCATAATAATCTTCAAGTTCAGTACGAACTCCGACAACTTTACCGTTTTCTTGTAAAAGTTCACGAACAACAGTTTCTTCAACCAGAACAACTCCGGCTTTTTTAGCTTCGTTAGCTGCCCATCGGTCAAATTTCCCACGGATAACAGTATAACTGGAATTATCATTTTTTCGATAAGAAACCGTAGTAGAATCCTCTTCACCAAGGATTAAATATTTATGTTCTACATTACGTCTTTCCAAAGGAGCTTCTGTTTCAAAATTAGGAAAGACTTCTTTAGTCGGTTGAGTGTAAATCGCACCGCCAAATACGTTTTTACTGCCGGCAAATAAACCTCGTTCAATCAAAACAACTTGATGACCTGCACGAGCAATAGTAATAGCACAAGCAATTCCACTTGGTCCTGCTCCGACAACTATAACTTCGGTTTTATTATTATTTGCCACTATAAAACTCCTCTCAAACCTAATTATACACTAAAATCTACAAGTTGTAAAATAGTCCTCAAGATAATTTTATAAGGTTAAAACTAATTGTTAAAACTTGTAAACATTTAGCAAAATTTACTTGCCTTTTGTTTTAGTATGAATGAAAATACATAAAAAACGGATGTGTGAAATGATAGTAAACAGTGCAACAAATTTTCGAATAGACAAACAGCGATATAAAGAGGAGAACATGTCCCCTAAACATGGCACCCCTCTCCACCAATCAAATTTTTATTCACAATATAATAGTCAAGATATTAAGAGACCTTTAAAAACTAATCATTCAGATTTAAGTTTTAAAGGTCTTTCTTTAGGTTACAAGTATATAGGAAAGAATTACAGCAAAAATGAGTTCTTTAATTTTGCAGATAAATACATCGGCAATATGGGTAGAGAATTATTCGAAGATGTTGTAGAAAAACATTCAGATTTAACAAGTAACCTTATATCACTTGATCCTAAAAATAAAGACCAAATTATAATTAACAAAAAAACAATACCACATCTTGCTTGGGATAACGCAATAGACATAGTAAGAGTGTTCCCTGGAGATATACTAAACGGTTTAGTTGAAGTTCTTGGAAAAGTTCCGGGATTGAAAAAATGGTCTGCTTCAACTTTAGAAAAACCTCTATTCAAAAATATAAGACAACGTTCTAAAATAGAAGCTAAAGTAAATGCTCTGACAGGTATGATTACTTACAGAGATATTAAAATTGAAGAAGCAAAATCCGCATTCGCCAAACAAGCAGAGAAAAAAGTTTCTGAACTTACTCAAGATGAAATATCAAAAATCATTGCCGATGTGGATTCAAAAATGGATTCTAAAATATTCCAAAGTGAACTCAAACAATTTGATCCAAAATCAGGGAATTATGATACAAAACACGAAAGAGCATTAAACAGATTAGTATCAGGTTTACCACCGGCAATATTCTTAGCTACAGATGCTTACAACCTTTCAAGAATGATGGATGACGATCCTAAAGCTGCCGATAAAGAAAAGAAAACAAGATTTAAACAAGAAACCAGCCGTATTTTAACAAGCGGATTCCTTACTCTTGTTACAATGGGCGCGTTCCAAAAATTCATCAATAAATCAAAAGCCGGTATTGTTCTAACAACAGGTATAACAGTTCTTGTAACCGAAATGTTCTCCCGTTTGTCTAACGGTAAACACATTACAAGATTAACTCCGGAACAAGCCAGAAAAGAAAATGAAAAATTAAATGCTCCGGAAGCTAAAATTAAACCTATGACCTTCAAAGCAGATGAAACAAAGCAAACTGCAAACGAAAAATCAAAAGAACACCAAAAACCTCTACTCTCTTTTGATACATTGATGAAAGCTTCTGCTGCAGTTCTTGCAACTGGATACAGTATAAAAGGAATCAAAAATCTTCCAGCTGTTAAAAAAGCAGCTTTGAAATATTTCGAAAATATGAAAATAAATAATCCTGAAAAGTTTGAAAAGATCGGGATTAAAGAATTAAAACTTGAAAATTCGTCCGAAGACTTTGTTTCAAAAGTACTATTCAAACCTTTCAAAGATTTATATAACAATCTAACATCTAAAAAATATCTTGTTTCCGAAGAACAGTTTAATAAAGTAGTTAGCACATTAAGAGAAAACGGATTCGACAAACTTGCAGATAAATACGACGCCGTAGGAAAAACCGCTCTAAAAACTATCGATGGAAAACAAGTAATAGACTTAGGTAAAAAAGATAAAGGTATCAAACCATTAGTTAACTTTATAATTGCACCATTCAAGTTTATGTGGAACACAGTAACTCTACCTTACTGGATGATTGACGAAAAACTTATGGGCGTATTCAGAAAAGCAAAACCTAAAAATCCAACTAAAGATATACAAGCTCTTGCAAATAGTTTTGATAAAATTTGCAGACAAGCAACCAAAAAGAACTTCAATGCAGAGCAATTTAGAGATTATGTTCAAGTTAATCTTCTTAAAGGTTTTAACTCTGATTCATTATCTAGCATATCTAACGCTGAACTTTCAAACCTTGCCAAAACTGCAGCTTCAATCGCTACAATCTGGTTCTTGATGACTGATAACTACAACATGGTAATGTTAAAATCAAACGGTAATGATAAACAAGGCGCTGATACAAAATTCAAAGAAAGATTTGTACAAGAAGGTTCAAGATTATTCTATCAAACATTGCTAATTGACTTGTTTAACTCAACATTCAGAAATCAATACAACGCTTCATTATTAGGTATGAGTTGGATAACCCTAACCAATACAACGTTAGGTGAAATCTTAACAAGATCTTCTGTTGGTACTCCAATTAAAGACCACACAAGAAATGAATTAATTGCAATTGAAACTAAACAAAATAATTCAACAGGATTTACTAAAAAATATTACAACTTTATGCAACGCTTAACAGGTAAACGCTCAATTAAATCATATGAAGTTACTCAAAAAAATAAACCTGAAAATGTACAACAAACAACAAATTCAAATCAATCAATATCAATTCCGACACTAAAAGCTTCAGGCAATTCAGCTTTCGGAACAAATATAGAAAAAATGATAAAAGGTTAGTGTTTATTATATAGTGTAAATTTAAAAGTCTCGTGTAAGTTACGAGACTTTTTATTTTATTGAAGACATTCTGATTCCTTCAGGAATTTGATGAAACATATTTTATTAAATCAATATGATAAAAGTTTGTATATTAGGTATATTAGGGCATAAAGAAAGCCCCTTGAGAATTCTCAAGGGGCTTTCTTAGCTTTCTTATTAGAAGAAGATTATTGTTCATCATCTACATTGAAATCAGGAGCACCGAACATACCTTCGATTTCTTCTAAAATTGCAGAAGGTTTTCTAGCTTGATTTCTTTGAGCAACTGCACGTTTTCTTTCTTCTCTATCACGTTCTTCATTAGCGTTAATCAAGTGATGGAAACCTGTACCTGCAGGGATTAAACGACCGATAATAACGTTTTCTTTCAAACCTCTTAACAAGTCTTTTTTACCATCAACTGCTGCTTCAGTTAAGATTCTTGTTGTTTCTTGGAATGAAGCTGCTGAAATGAAACTTTCGGTATTTAAAGAAGCTTTTGTAATACCTAACAACATGTATTCACAAGTTGCAGGAGCTTTACCGGCATCTTCAGCCAATTTATTTTCTTTTTCGAATGTTTGCATTTCGATTAACTCTCCAGGTAACAAGTTAGTATCACCTGCATCAATAATCTTAACTTTCTTAGTCATTTGACGAACGATAATTTCGATGTGTTTATCAGCAATTTCAACACCTTGAGAACGATATACACGTTGAACTTCGTCTACAAGATATTGTTGAGCTGCTTCCGGTCCGCATAATCTCATAACATCATGAGGATTTAAAGGACCTGAAGTTAATGGTTGACCTTTTTTGATTTTTTGTCCGTTAGAAACAATCACATTAGAGTCAATAGCATATTTGATTTCAGTTGATGAACCATCAGAATCTGTCAAGAATAATCTTGGGAATCCATCGTCATCAATTTCAATCTTAGCAGTACCATCATACTCAGCCAAAATAGCACAATCTTTAGGTTTTCTACCTTCAAGAAGTTCTTCTACTTTCGGCAAACCTTGAACGATATCACCTGTTTTTTCTCTTTCAAATACTAATGTTGCAAGTAAATCGCCTCTAAGCACTAACGCACCTGAATCGATTTGTAACATTGTACCTGGGCTGATCAAGTAAGGACGACCGTTTCTGATTGTAATTTCACCTTTATTAACAGCTGTAACAAGACCTGAAACAGGAGCTGTTTCACCGCTTTCTGCTAAAACTTTATCAGATTTAACAAAATCACCTTTCTTAATAACTGCTTTACCACTAACTTTAACTAATGTTTCAGAACTATCAGAAATTAACAATAATCTTCTAATATCTTCATCAGTATTTTTGATTGAAGCAACTGCATCGTGCATAGCAAGAACTTGAGTTTTTGCAACTGCTGTACGAGGTTCAATTGTTTCACCATCTTTTACAAGCAATTCAGTTTGTAATGAAGAGTGAGATGAGCCTTCCATTTCACGACGAACAATCAAGTTTTCCAATACAACAATTCTCAATGAACCTTCTGAATCAAGTTCTACCATACCTTTAAGGTGTGATAAGTAACCTTGCATTTGAAGAACTAATGATGTTCTTGTGATGGTTGCACCATCAACGCTTCTAACTCTTGCACCATCTTTATATTGAAGTTGAGTTACAGGAATAATATCAATTAATTCATCTGTTGTATTGAATGCAATTGATACATCCTTTTGATTAACTTCTAATACTTGAACTGGTCTTACAAGAATTTGAACAGGCTGATTAGCAATAGAATCTTCATCTAGAGATAATGTAGAATCAATTTCTTCATCTAAATCATCGATAGGTAATTCATCTACTGAAGAATCCATAATTGTAACGATAGAAGTTTCTTTAGCTTTAATACCGTCAGCAATTATAGTACCAGGCTTAACAACTTCACCTTCATCAACTTTCAATTCTGAAATATTTGATAATGTATGAACTTCACCAGGTCTTACTGTAATTTCATGTATTACATCGTTGTACTCTTTGAATTCAACAATACCATCAATGTGGCAGTATACATCTTTAACAATTTCAGTACCGGCAGTAACCGCAGTACCATTTTCAACCATTTTCAATGTGCTGTCTTTATTGATTTGGTGAATTTCTTCAGGAATAAATACAACTTTACCAGGTTTAGTAATAATTTGATTTTCATCAACTTCAACATCAACGTATCTAATTTCACCTGAAGATGATACTGAACACTCATCATCAACAAGTTCGGCAATAATCATACCGTTTTCAACTGTTGTATCAACAGGAGCTTTAACGATATATTTTTCACCTGTCTGGTCAACTGTCCAAAGTTGTTCTTTTTTAGTTTGCTCAAATGATGCATTTTCTGGTTGTAAAGATGCGATTACAATTGTCAATTCTTTACCTTGAACAATTTTCTTAATCTTTTTACCATCAAATTTATCATCTTCAACAACTAATTCGTCACCAACACGAACTTCACCGCCGTGCTCACAAATTGTCAAGGTTTCAGCAAGTTTTTCACCGGCTGTAACTTTTTGACCATCTTCAACAAGAACTTTAGATCCACCAGGTAATGTATAAACATCACCACCTAAAACCCAAACAACACCTTGTTTATTTGTAGTTCTAAGAACGTTTCCTTGTCTATCTTTCTTTTCGTCAGCCTTGAAATCTTCAAATACGATTTCACCTGAGATATCAGTTGTAATATCTTTTGTTGCTTTTTCAGTTAAACGACTGCTGTCACCAGCTGATTTTGGAGCGTGTTCAGCCATTTTGAAACCTTTAGCAACTTCCTGACCATCAGTAATGAATAATGTTGCACCTGCAGGAATATGATATTTAGTTGTTCTTTTATCACCTTTAACTTCGATATCAGCTTCATACATAGAAACTTGAACAACATCCCCGTGACGAGTTCTCAATTCTCTTGCTTTAATCTTAGAAACAACTACACCAGCTTCACGAGCTAAAATTTCTTTTTTAGCTTCTTTAACGCCAACCGCACCACCTGTGTGGAAGGTTCTCATTGTAAGCTGTGTACCAGGTTCACCGATTGATTGAGCTGCGATAATACCGATTGCTTCACCGATATCAACTAATTTTTGAGTTGTCATTGCCCAACCGTAACATTTTTGGCAAACACCGTATTCTAAACCACAAGTTAAACCTGAACGAACTCTTAATTCGTGTAAGTCAAGACTTGAAATTTTCTTAATATCATCACGATCCATTGTTGTTCCGTTAGCAACTAAAACATTACCTTCAGCATCAAGAATATCTTGAGCAACGGTTCTACCAAGTAATCTATCAATTAACGGAACGATAACTGCATCGCCATCCATAATAGATTTAAGATCGATATATTTTTCAGTATGGCAATCATCAGCACGAATAATTACATCTTGAGCTACGTCAACAAGACGTCTTGTTAAGTAACCTGAGTCAGCTGTTTTCAACGCTGTATCTACAAGACCTTTACGTGCACCATATGAAGAAATGATGTATTCTGTTACTGATAAACCTTCTTTAAAGTTTGATTTAATAGGTAAGTCGATGATCTGACCTTGTGCGTCTGCCATCAAACCACGCATACCAACCAACTGTGAAACCTGTGACAAGTTACCACGAGCTCCGGAGAATGCCATCATATAAACAGGGTTTAATCTGTCAAAGTTTTCAACTACTTGTTCTGTCAACTTAGCTGTTGTTTCAGACCAAGTATCGATAACCTTTGTATATCTTTCTACTTCGGTGATTTCACCTTTTAAGTATCTGTTTGTTGATTTTTCAATTTCTTTTTCAGCTGATTTCAACAATTCTTTTTTAGATTCAGGAACTGAAAGGTCTGCAATTGAAATTGTTGTACCAGAAACTGTTGCATACTTGTAACCTAAGCTTTTCAAAGCATTAGCAAGAGCAGCAGCCTTAGCACCACCGTATTCCAAATACATCTGACCTAACAACTTTTTCAATGAACCTTTGTCCATTTGTTTGTTAATGAAATCAGGTGATTTCTTTGTATTTGTATATGTTCTTTCCATTCTAATTTTTCCTCAATTAGTTAATTACATTTAATAATTCACTTACACAAGTGTTTTTCTAACTTCTTCGTTAAAGATAATTCTACCAACAGTAGTTTCTAATCTTTCACCTTTTTCATCTCTAACAACGATTTTGTCGTGAAGTTTGATTACGCCAACTTCAAGAGCTGAAATTGCATCTTGGAAGTTATAGAAGTAACCTTTAACTTCTTGATTAGGATCTTTTAGGGTAGTTAAGTAATACATACCTAATACCATATCCTGAGAAGGTGTAACGATTGGTTTACCGTTAGCAGGAGCTAACAAGTTGTTAGTAGCTAACATAAGCATTCTAGCTTCTGCTTGAGCTTCAATTGAAAGAGGAACGTGAACAGCCATTTGGTCACCGTCGAAGTCAGCGTTGAATGCTGTACATGCTAGTGGGTGAAGTTGAATTGCACGACCTTCTACCAATTTTGGTTCGAATGCTTGGATACCTAATCTGTGAAGGGTTGGAGCACGGTTCAACATTACAGGGTGTCCGTCGATTACCTCTTCTAAGATATCCCATACTATCGGTTCAGAACGTTCAATTTTCTTTTTAGCAGATTTAATATTTTGAACATATCCGCGCTCGATAAGTTTATTAACAACAAATGGTTTGAACAATTCGATTGCCATTTCTTTTGGCAAACCGCATTGGTTCAATTGTAATGTAGGACCTACAACGATTACTGAACGACCAGAGTAGTCAACACGTTTACCTAACAAGTTTTGACGGAAACGACCTTGTTTACCTTCAATAATGTTAGATAATGATTTCAATGCTCTGTTGTTAGGACCAACAACTGTTCTTCCGCGTCTTCCGTTATCGATAAGAGCATCAACAGCTTCTTGTAACATACGTTTTTCGTTTCTTACGATAATTTCAGGAGCGCCCATTTCCAATAATCTTTGTAAACGGTTGTTTCTGTTAATTACACGTCTGTACAAGTCATTCAAGTCAGATGTAGCGAATCTGCCACCATCTAATTGAACCATTGGTCTCAAATCCGGAGGTGTTACAGGAAGTACATCCATTACCATCCAAGTTGGATTTGTATCTGAAGAGATTAATGAATCTAATAATCTTAATCTCTTAATTAATTTAGATTTCTTTTGAACAGAAGTTACATTACCTGCTAATTCAGTTCTGATTTCTTCAGCTAAAGCTTTAATATCAACTTCAGCTAAAAGTTCTTTAATAGCTTCAGCACCGATACCAACTTTTAAAGTTGATTCTTCATTTTCAGTCATGTAATCTTCATATTCTTCTTCTGATAATAATTGAAGTTTTTTGAAATCACTGTCACCGCCATCAATTACAACATAGCTGTTGAAATAGATAACTTGTTCAAGATCTTTCAATGTCATATCTAAAAGTAAGCCCAAATATGAAGGAATACCTTTTAAGAACCAGATATGAGATACAGGAGCAGCAAGCTTAATGTGTCCCATTCTGTGTCTACGAACTTTAGAGTCAGTAACTTCAACACCGCAGCGTTCGCAGATAATACCTTTATGTCTTACTCTTTTATATTTACCGCAATAGCATTCCCAGTCCTTTGTTGGCCCGAAAATTCTTTCGCAGAATAAACCGTCTCTTTCCGGTTTTAATGTACGATAATTTATTGTTTCCGGTTTTGTAACTTCGCCGTGAGACCATTGAAGTATTCTGTCCGGAGAGGCAATACTTATTCGTATATAATCAAAATAATCAATACTTGTTGACATTTAAAATGTTCTCCTTTTTCCATTTGGTGAAGCTGGCGGAAAAGTGATTTTCCGCCAATCACACATTACTTATTATAGATCTCCAAAAGTGGTAGGTGTTTCAAAGAAGTTGATATTCAACAACTCAGAATCAACATCTGACAGAGTTCTTTTTGGAGCAGCTTTTCTCAAATCGTCCATATCTGTCATCAAGTCTACTTCCTGACCGTCTTTCTTCGCTACTGTTATATCTAAACCGATACTTTGTAATTCTCTTACAAGTACCTTGAATGATTCAGGAATACCAGGTCTTGGGATATTGTCGCCTTTAACGATTGCTTCGTATGCTCTGTTACGTCCGTTAACATCATCTGATTTGATTGTTAACATTTCTTGTAGAGTATAAGCTGCACCGTAAGCTTCCAATGCCCAAACTTCCATCTCACCGAATCTTTGACCACCGAATTGAGCTTTACCACCCAATGGTTGTTGAGTAACAAGTGAGTAAGGACCTGTACTTCTTGCGTGAATTTTATCATCAACTAAGTGAACAAGTTTCAAGAAGTAAGTCAAACCAACTGCAACAGGTCTGTCAAATGGTTCACCGGTTCTACCATCAATAAGCATTACCTTACCATCTTCGCCAACCCAATCACAGCCTGATTCTTTAATACCTCTAAGAAGTTCAGCTTTTGTTGCGATTTCTGATTGGTTTTCACCATACATTTCATCGAATGATGGAGCTTCGTAGTGATCACCTGTCAAGTATGCAGCCAAACCTAATAATAATTCATAAGTTTGACCAACGTTCATACGAGAAGGTACACCAAGTGGGTTCAATACGATATCTACAGGAGTACCATCAGGTAAGAATGGCATATCTTCTTTTGGAAGAATTCTTGAAACGATACCTTTGTTACCGTGACGTCCTGAAAGTTTATCACCTACAGAAACTTTACGTTTTTGAGCGATGTAAACTCTGATAACTGTATTAGCTCCTGGTGGAAGCTCATCACCTTTTTCTCTGTCGAATACTTTTACGTCAAGTACTCTACCACCTTCTCCGTGAGGAACACGAAGTGAATTATCTTTAACATCTCTTGCTTTTTCAGCGAAGATAGCTCTTAATAATTTTTCTTCAGGCGGATGTTCAGATTCACCTTTAGGTGTAACTTTACCAACCAAGATATCATCAGCATAAACACGAGCACCGATACGAACAATACCACGTTCATCCAAGTGTCTTAAAGCATCTTCAGAAACATTTGGAATTTCACGAGTAATTTCTTCAGGCCCAAGTTTAGTTTGACGAGCTTCGATTTCTAATTTTTCAATGTGTAATGATGTGAAGATATCATCGTGAACGCATCTTTCAGAAAGCAAGATAGCATCCTCGAAGTTATAACCTTCCCAAGGCATATAAGCAACCAAAATATTTTTACCTAATGAAAGTTCACCGCCACAAGTTGAAGCACCATCAGCAATTACATCACCAGCTTTAACTTTATCGCCTTCGTGAACGATAGGTCTTTGGTTAATACATGTATCTTGGTTAGATCTCACATATTTCATCAATGTATAAATATGAGGTTTACCTTGTAAATCTCTAATTACAATTTCTTCACCAACAACTCTTTCAACAGTACCGTCAACATCAGCAACGATAACCATACCAGAGTCTTTAGCTACACGAGATTCAAGACCTGTACCTACTCTTGGTCTTTGAGTGATTAAAAGAGGTACTGCTTGACGTTGCATGTTAGAACCCATCAACGCACGGTTAGCATCATCGTGTTCAATGAACGGAATCATTGATGTTGCAACTGAGATAATTTGGATAGGACAAACACCAACATAGTCAACTTTAGATGCTTCAGTCATAATGAATTCTGAACGGTATCTTGCAGGAACCATGTTTTCTACAAATGTTCTATCTTTATTCAATTTAACGTCAGCAGGAGCACAACGATAATTTTCATCGGCGTCAGCTGTCATATAAACAACTTCATCAGTTACAACGCCATTTTTAACAACGAAGAACGGAGATTCAACAAAACCGTAATCGTTAACTTTAGCGTGAGTTGCCAATGAACCGATCAAACCTGCGTTAGGACCTTCCGGAGTTTCGATAGGACAAATACGTCCGTAGTGAGAAGGGTGGATGTCACGAACTGCGAAACCAGCTCTTTCTCTTTGTAAACCACCAGGTCCAAGAGCTGAAATACGACGCTTGTGAGTCAATTCAGCAAGTGGGTTAGTTTGGTCCATGAACTGTGATAATTGTGATGAACCGAAGAATTCTTTTAATGAAGCAACTAAAGGTTTAGTGTTCAATAAGTTCAACGGTGTTAATGTTTCAGAATCCTGAAGAGTCATTCTTTCTTTAACGATTCTTTCGATTCTTGAAAGACCAACTCTGAATTGGTTTTGAAGAAGTTCACCAACTGAACGGATTCTTCTGTTTCCTAAGTGGTCGATATCATCCAATTGACCTTCATCATAAGTTAAGTTGATTAAATATTCGATTGTAGAAACGATATCTTCTACAGTCAATGTTCTTTGATTCTTAGGAATATTTAAGTTTAATTTTTTGTTTAATTTATAACGACCAACACGACCGATGTCATATTTCTTTTCATCAAAGAATCTTGATTCTAAGATTTGACGTCCGCCTTGAGGTGATGCAGGATCACCAGGTCTTAATTTTTTGTACAATTCTACTAAAGCTTCATCAGTAGTTTCTGTAGTATCTTTTTCTAAAGTTTTCTTCAAGAATTCAAAGTGAGTGAATTTTGATTCCATTTCAGAAACTGTGATACCCATAGCTTTCAATAAAGTTGTAGCTAAGATTTTTCTGTTTTTATCGATTTTAACGTGAATAATATCGTTAGAATCTGTTTCAATTTTCAACCAAGCACCACGGTTAGGAATCATAGTTGCGTTGTATAAACGTTTTCCTGTAGGTGATGGATCACACTTGAAGTAAACACCAGGAGAACGAACGATTTGTGATACGATAACACGTTCTGCACCGTTAACAATGAATGTACCTTTGTCAGTCATTGTAGGGATGTCGCCAATGTAAACTTCTTGTTCTTTAATTTCACCGCTGTCACGGTTAACTAATCTAATCATAACGCGTAATTGTTTTGCATAAGTTGCGTCATGGATTCTAGCTTCTTCTACAGTATACTTTGCATTATCGAAAGTATAGTTTGGTAAGAAGTGTAATTCTAATCTGCCTGTATAGTCTTTAATAGGAGAGAATGAAAGTAATTCTTCTTTCAAACCTTCTTTTAAGAACCATTCAAACGATTTTTTTTGCACTTCAATAAGGTCCGGTAAATCGTCCAAACGAGTATGTGGAATACCCATTGGCGTTACTCTTTTTGCATATTTTGTCTCAGACATCAATTCACCTCATTTTAAAATGGTGTACGTACTATAAACTTTTAAATTTTTCTAACTTAAGGCTGTAAACCCTCTACCGTAATCGGTAAATAACTGCAATTTCAGGGACTTGTAAAAGTTGGTGAAATTCGCTTATAATCAAACTTCCGCGATTTGGGCACACTTCACCCAACTTTACTTTTGCATGTTATTTCATCATAGTACATCAATATTAGTAGTCAAGTTAACACTAAATATTTTTATAAAAAACTTTTTATTTTTCTTAATAAAAGTTTACAGGGGTAAACATTTAAGAGTGAATATTTGATTATGAGCCGATTTGAGCGTTAAGTACCATAAGTAAAGTTTAATAAACATTGCATAAATAAAGGATTCCGGCGAAATCGCCAAAACCCTTATGTAATCAAATATTTAAAATAATTCATAATAAACTGATATTCTGCTATAATAGAATCATGTTTTATTTTGAAAAGATTAATGAAAAAAATATTTTAAAATCAGATTTAATAAAAAACACAAAAGCGTTTTTCACTACACGCGATATTTGCATCTGCGATAAGGGAATACACCTAATCCCTAATCAAAACAAAAATTCTAAGATTCTGAATCAAGTTCAGAATGACAGAATTTTTGAAATTAATAATAACAAAAAAATTATCGCAAATTATCTGAAAATTGACGAAAAAAATCTAATTTCACCAACGCAAACACACAGCGCAAATATAGATATAGCAATAGAATCAAAGCATGACTATCCTGATTGTGATGCGTTAATTTTGACAGAAAAAAATCTCGGAATTTTCTTAAATTTTGCAGATTGTACACCGATAATTTTATACGATGAAAAGCAAAATATTGGAGCTGTCGCCCATGCCGGCTGGAGAGGAACAGCACAAAAAATTGCACCGCTTACGATAAAAAAAATGATGGCAAATTTCAATTCTAAACCTGAAAATATTATTGCGTTAATCGGCCCTGCAATTGGTTTTTGCTGTTACAACGTAGGCCAAGAAGTTTATGAAAAATTAGCAAAAACTGTTTCTAATTTTGAAGGGTTATATAAAATTAACCCTAACCCTATCCCCATGGAGAAGGATGAAATATTTGTGGATCTAAAAAATATCAACAAAAGGCAACTGGAAGAAGTTGGAGTAGAAAAAATTGATGTTTGTCCTTATTGCACAGTTCACAACAATGATTTATTTTTCTCATACAGAAACGAGAATGCGACAACCAAAAGACATAGTGCAGTATTACATTTATTATAAAAAATATACCTAAATGTCTAATGAATTTTAACAAATAAAATTTGAAAATATATATATGAATTTATGGTATTTAACACTAAACAAACCTCTATTTACTCCGCCACAATCATACTTTCCAATTGCTTGGAGTGTTTTATATTTATTAATGGCAGTTTCAATAATTTTAGTATTGATCAAACCAAATTCTAAAACAAAATTTTACGCAGTAACGTTTTTTACCATACAATTATTTTTCAATTATTTGTGGACATATTTGTTCTTTGAATTACATTCAACAAAATATGCGTTAATTGATTTGTTATGCATACTTATATTTTTAACCCTAACAATGATCATTTTTTTCAAACTTTCAAAACCTGCATTCTTTCTGCTAATCCCGTACTTATTACAAATATTTTTTGCAATATACTTAACTGTCGGGATTGCAATATTAAATTAATAATCCTCCTATATATTAAGAATAGTAAACTTTTAAACTGTAAATAACAACAAATTTTCCGATTACTCGTTATATAATTACGGTAGAAAAGGAAAAAGGGGTACGGATGAAAAAATTTATATTAACTTGCTTGGTAATTTGCTTTACTTGTATTGCAGCAAATGCAGAACAAATTTTCTTTACTGCAGGCAGACCAACTCACACTATGAATGGTCGTGGTTATGTAAGATCCATCAATAACTTTGGATCAAATGCAGCATTTTCCCCTGAACAAACAGCCAGAGCCGCTCAAAGAATACGTAGACACCAAAGAGAAGATGCAATTAACAGAGCAATATCTAATTTTGGTCAATATAATAATATGAACAACAGACCAATTTTAAACAACCCAATGACCAATAGAAACACCATCGCTTCTCAAAGAACCGAAGTTTCAAGATTCGACAAAAATTATACAGTTCCAAACAGAAAAAGTTATACCAAAAACGGAATTACTTATTATAACTAATATTTTCCAAGTTTAAAAGATATCGTTTTGTCTCAAGTCCGCCAGCATATCCGGTTAGACTTCCATTAGCACCGATAACCCTATGACATGGAATAATTATTGCTATCTTATTTTTATTATTTGCATTGCCAACAGCTCTGGAAGCTTTTGAATTACCTATAGAAACTGCAAGTTCTCCATAGGTCAATGTATGTCCGTATTCAATATTTAACAAAGCTTTCCAGACTTTTAACTGAAACTCTGAACCTTCCATAAGCAATGGAATATCAAAAGCTTTTCGATTCCCATCAAAATATTCACACAATTGTCTGTGAGTTTCTTTTATCAATGGAGTTTCGATATACTCACCATCAGCAATTTCAAAAAAAGATACAGCCGAAATTTTAGAATTCTTTTCTTGAATATAAATATTTCCAACAGGTGTTTTATATGTAAAATTTTTCATAAAAATATTCCTTTTAGCAATATTATTATATAATAAATTTATGAAAAAAATTCTATGTTACGGAGACTCAAATACTTACGGATTCATACCTGAAAACTATAAAAGATATGAAAAAGATAAACGTTGGAGCGGAATTCTGTCAAATCTTCTTGAAAACGAATTTACAATAATTGAAGAAGGAATGAATAACAGAACAGGCTTCTTTAAAAACCCGCAAGGTTTAAAACAAAGCGGCGGAGAATACTTATCTATATATCTACAGAATCATAGAGATATAGATTTGTGCATACTATCTGTCGGAACAAATGATGCACAATTCTTCTATAATCTTGATGAAAATATAATCCAAAACGGAATGCAAAACTTAATAAATTCAATAAAAGATGTAAACAAAAATACCACAATTTTAATTATTCCTCCCGTAAAAATTACACCTGCAATTCTAAAAAGCAGTTTTTCAATGATGTTTAACCAATCATCAATTGAAAAGATTCAAAATACATTTCACATTTACAAAGAGGTTGCGACTCAAAATAACTGTTTATATCTCGATTTAAATGAACATGTACAACCTTCCGAAATTGACGGACTTCACTACACAGAAGACAGCCATCAAAAAATTGCACATATACTGAAAGATTTTATCAAAATGATATATTAAATTTAAAACCTTTAAATTGAGGACTTATTGAAGCAAAATTTTGTTCAAAATTCACAGATTTTTCCTCAGATTTTTTCTGGTGATTATAACGATACTGAGTCCAAAGTCTTGAAACTCCACTCAATACAAATCCCATAGTTACAAGACTAAATAGATAAGGAACACCTGTTATAATTGATTTTTGTTTTATAAGTTTATCAAGTTCAACAGATTTTGAAGTTTTATTTATATCTGCAAGTTTTTCTGCAATATTAGGCAAATCTTTACTTGTTGGAACAGGTGCAATCTGCCCGTTAGAATCTTTCTTAATCAATTCCGGAAAACTACCTTTTCCTGCAAGATAATTTTTAAAACCACTATCCAAAATTGATGAGCCGAAAATTGTATAAAGAACAACTAATGGAACTCTGGTCCAAACTTCGTAAAAATCAAGTTTACCTCTATCTTTTGCTGCACTGGCATAACCAAATAAACCGGTAATACAAGTGACAGCAAGCTGCCCTTTACTTAATGCAAGTTTTCCATCATGACTATCAAAATCAAGTTTCAAATATTCTTTTAAAAATTTATCTGTATTTTTTGAATTAATACCAACCTTATGAAGTAAGCGAGAAATCTGCACCCCCGGCTCTAATAAAGTTTCTGAAAACTTCTGCGCAATATTTGAATTATGACCCTTAGCAGCCAACAACAAGCCAGAAGCCAGCCCTAAACCAGATAAAATTCCGGTTTTTATTAGAACATTTTTAGAATGGGTTTCAACTTTTTTTTGCTGTTCAATATCTTCTTTTTTATTTTTATCTAAATTTGCAACATTATTAAAATCACTAACATTAAACACTTTTAAAGTAAATAAATTTTTAGCAAATCCTAATCCGTATTCCATAGCAGGAACAGCCAAACAACCTAATAATAATCCGGCTTTAGTTGTAATCAAATGTTTTTGAATATTTTTATCAATATTTGATTGTTTAATTTCATCCACACCTTTCGATAAATTTGCAGAAATAGTATTTCTAATATTTTTAGGTTGAACTTTCTTAAACAATCCATTTCTATATAATTTTTCACCTAAAAACGGAGCGGCAAAATAAAAAATACCAGATTCTAAAAATTCTAAAAAAGTAAACTCGGAAAAATCAACAAAACTTCTTGATAAAACAGCTTTAGGAAACCAATTAGTTAATGTTCCTTGAATGAATCTTGTAGTCGACAAGTTTTCTTGAGATTTAATAAATTTACTTAAATACTTAGTATTTGAAGCACCTTTAAATACAACACCAGAATTTTGATTAAAATTACGATTATCCGAATTAAAATTATTTATACTTTTTATCATTATATCATCCCTTTTTGCTTTAGCTAATAAAATTACACATTAAAAAAGCCGCCCATTCAGGCGGCTCAATTGTTTTATCTGGAGAACTATCACATTCGTACAAAACAATGACCACCTGTTATAAGGCTTTGCATCATCATTTGCATCATCATTGCGTTAAAGTTCATTATTTTCCTTTCATTATATTTCGAATCAATAATATTATGATAAAAATTTATTGTCAACACTACACTCAATTTAAAAATCTTACACTACTTATCTGCAAGCAAAGTACACATTCTATCTAAAAACAATCCTACATCTTTTTTGCTAATTGTTTTATCTTTTTCCAAAGCAATCTGCAAAAACTCCACCATATTCCTTAGTTGCAAATATTCAATTGAAGTTTGGTCTAATAAATCTTTCATTATAAAATTCATCCTTATGATTATATACTATGAAATACTCCACGTAGCGACAATAAAATAACTAAATTGCACTTATATAGAAATAACTAATACAAATTATAGAGTGTAAAACGACTATGTAAATATATAAATAAGAAATATTAAGAGCGTTCAAAGTCATTATTAAAAATTACTTAATCTTATATACTAAAAAAAGAGGTAATATGACGAATTTCAAAGAAGCATTTGGTAAAAATCTTAAACAAATAAGAAAACATAGAGATATAACTCAAGAAGCTTTAGCTGAAATGGTAGGTATTCACCCAAGACAAGTTTCCAAAATTGAAACAGGTGATCATTTCCCTAATTGTACAACTCTTGAAAATATATGTATAGCACTAGAAGTTTCACCTAAAGAACTTTTCAATTTTGAAATGCAAGAAATTACAGAAAATACAGGTACCGGAAACAAGTACACCTACAAAGCTTTAGTCAAAGGCAATATTATATATTTGGATAATCAAAACTTCAGAAAACAAAAAGTTGAAAAAATAAATTCTGCAACCGAAATCGATACTAAAATGCTAAACCTGGCAAAGAAAACCGGTAAACCGATTACTGTTCAGTATTACCACAACAAAGAAGTCAGCAAAATTATTGAATATCATCCTGACGGTACATACAAAATACTAAAAGAAAATACCGAAAATATTTGCAATGCTCTTTTAGAAAATATCAAACATGAAATTATAGACAAAGGTAAACTTGAATATTTCAAACTGGCTCTTGATGCATTGAATAACAATAAAGATTTAGAAAAACTTGAGCTTTTGTTATCCGGAATAAAAATGGGTAGAGTTTAATATATACAACGCCAACTATTAGCCACATGGGTAATACTGAAAATTACCCAACTATCCTATAATAAGTTAAATTTTTAAAAGAATTAGCTATATTATAAGGAGGTAAGTGTATGAATCAGTTAGAAAACAATATTTTAACAGCCTATATAAATAAAGTAAAAAATGAACTAGAACACAAAAACATCTATAATGAGCGAAATATTGGAGAAGATAAAAAACTTTCTTTCGCTTTCGTTGTTTACACCCTAGAAAGGTTTCTTGACAATTATAATATTGACGAAATCATTGACGATATAACTGAAGGTAGTGCTGATAATTCAATCGACATCTTCAATATTGATACAGATGAAAACGAAGTTACAATAAATCTGTTCCAATGCAAATATAAATCAGATAAAAAACTAGATTCAACAATAGGCGAAAACGAAGTTCTACAATTTATTACTAAAATAAAAGAAATTATAATTGATAATCAATTATCAGATAAAACAATCAATCCTTATTTAACTAAAAAATTAGACGAATATAAAGATATTATAAAAGGTGTACCCATCAGTAATATCAAAGTAAATTTATATTTGGTAACTAATGGCAATGACATCAATTCTCAAGAGCAAAATAAACTTAAAACTTTTAAAAACGAATATCCAATAATTTCTAATATAGATGTCCTAAATTCCTACTCATTCTTTGTTGAACCAACAAGGAAAAATACTAAAGAATTTGAACTTAAAATTACAGATGAAATTATAAAAATGAATAATAATATTAATTCTTGTATTGTGAGTTTCAAAGCCTACGAACTTGTAAGGTTATACGAAGAATTCAGCGATAGTATTCTTGAAAAAAATGTGCGAAAATTGCTTGGCGGCAAAATCAATCAGAGTATTGCAGAAAGTTTGCAAAAAGACCCTAAGATGTTTTGGTATAAAAATAATGGACTGTCTATAGTTTGTAAACGTTGGGAATCAAAGAAAATTGACGGATTTAATGCTTTATCAATAGAAGACCCGTATATCGTTAACGGAGGCCAAACAACAAAAACTATTTACAACTTATACCAAAAATGTAAGACAGATGAAGAAAAAAGTCCGTTTTACGATGCATACGTTATGGCTCGAATATATCAAACAACCGATGAAAATGAAATCTCAGCAATCGTCCAAGGTACAAATAATCAAAATAAAATAATAACCTTTGATTTAAAAAGTACCAATAAAAATCTGAAAAAATTGAAAAAATTCTTTGAATTAAACAATATATCTCTTCTGATAGATAGAAACATTGAAGAAGAAAAACTAGAAAAAGCAATAAATTCAGAATCTCTATTACAACTATACTGTGCATCTTATATGGAAATTCCGCACCGTTCGAAAATCAGTAAAGCTAAATTAACCGAAAACTATTATGACAATGTATATAACAATGAAGAAGCTTATAACGACCTGCTAAACATATATAAAATCTATGAATTCGTTAAAGAAAAAAACAAAACACAAAAACAATCACATATAACTCATTCACTATACTCCATTTTATACCTGATATTCAAACTGGAACCATCCTTAAAAACAACATGGGATATTAAAATACTGGAGCCGGCTTATAATAAAGCTATAGAAATAATAGATGAAATAGTTAAAGAACAAGCAGAAAATAATCCAGATTACTCAAACCATAACTTCTTTAAATCAGAATTATCTACAATCACAATAAAGTCTACTTTAAATAATAAAGTTTTAATAAGAAGTTAAAAAAGAATAATCATAATATATTTTCAAAACCTAACAAAAAAGGGCTGTTAAGCCCTTTTCTGTTTTATATATTTTCTTCCATCTAGATTTGTTTTAGAGTGCCGCGGATCGCTGTTTGGGTTGTCTTATATCCTCTTTGAGGCACTGTTTGCTTACTTAGTTGTTTTATTATTGTTTTTCCGCTTTCTAATTGCTCATATTGTGTTTGTGATTCTTTTTGAATTTTCACTTCCTTGATTGAACCCACTAATGGAGAACCTTTTATTGTTTTTACCAATTGATCATTCTTGATTTCCACTTTGTCTTTTGTTTTTGGTTTTGAATCCAACATCCATCGGAACCCGGCTGTTAGAGTCACACCATGTCTACCGCCGCTTTGGAACATTGTTTGACCGAATGCCATGAAGTTATCTTTGAATGTTTTTTGAACACCTATTCCGTATTGGACGTATGGACGAGTTGACATTCCCGGTAAGCGAATATCATCTGCGCTTACTTTAGCTTTATCCATGAAGTTCATTACCATATTCACTGCTATGTATGGTTGCCAGCCGCGTTTTGTATTTGCCATCATTCTAAAACCTGGGGCTACTTGGATTGTATGCATTGGATCTGATTTTATTTCCACGCCGGATGTATTTATATAATTAAACGCATTTACGAATGTATAGGATACCATTACATTTGGTTGGAATATATATCGACCTTCTTTGAATTCAAAGTTATAGCCTGTTTTATTGGCAGCGCCACCTAATAGCATGGTTATATCATCATGACCTAAACCTGAATTTGTTTCTGCCAAGTTCACTCCGGCACTTAATGTTGTCGCACTAAAGAAGTTGCCCTTGTACAACGTGAAGGTACCACCTACCAATGCGCCATTTTGGTTAGAATGTATCCCGCCAAAGCTTTGCATTGAGCCGGTATAGCCTACATACCCGGTATATGCGCCGGACCAGCCATTTTTATATGTTCTTATACTTGAATCGAAGCCGGCCAGTGATCCATAATTTGTTGCATGGACTCTTGGACCTTTTTTATAATCCACTGTTTCAAAATTAACATATGGTTTGAACCAGCTGCTGCCTTCACTATTCATTCCTATTGCTGATTCAAATGGAACAGTTTCATCCATCATTGCAGGCATTTCATTTAGTGCATATTTATCTCTATTGATTACTGCCATTCGATCTGCCAATGGATAATGCATGAAGTTATCACTGTTTTGGAAAACGTAATTATATACTTGGTTCATTGTAGATGTTGCAGCTGTATGCGCAGCTACTCCAGTACTTAAAACATTTGGATTGAACTGGTCACTTGGATTTGTTGAATGTTCTATTTTGCCCGTGTTTGGATTATAACTACCACCTCGGACAAATACCATATCGCCGGTTCTTGGATCATAGCTTATTCCATATTTATAGATTGGAGCTTGCAATGAAGTTTGACCATTATATGATACATTTCCTGAATATGTTGTATCAGCAAATGGTATTTTTACTAGTTCAACTTCTTTTGAAGGATAGTTTTGTGGGTTCAAGTTATTTAAGTTAATTATTGTTGAATTATCACTTATAACAGTATCTGAGGTTATTCGACCCATTGTATTACTGTCAAAATCTACTTTGGATGATGCTATATTTATTGTACTATTTGTTAAATCCATTGTATTTATATGCAATGGTTTTATTTCTAACTCACCCATATTTAATGTACTATCCAACATTCTCAATGAATCATTTATCATATAGTATGGATTTACTATATTCATTGTACTCTTTGTTGCTGTAATATTTTGATTTTTAATTGTATCATATGCATTCAACGTACTATTTGTTATATTCAAATCGCCGCTTTCTTTTGCACTGATTTTGCCTACATTTATTGCTGATTCATTTACATTTAATTCTTTATTATTTGTTATTCCTGCTGCGGTTAAGTCACCGGTTATTGTTAGTGTATCTTCATTTGTTATTGACTTCGATAATACATCTCCTGTCAAAGTCATGTTTCCACTATTAGTCAATGTTTCTGATACAGTTTTACCTGTAACTGCTGCAGTTCCTTTATTTAGAATTTCTTTTGTTTGTAAGCCTGAACCTACTTCCAACACTCCTTCATTTTCCACCATATCTGATGATAGTTTTCCTGATACGGCTAGGCTCTTAGTTGTTGTTAATTTTCCGCTTACGGTTAAGTCTTTTCCTAATTCTGCTACACCATTATTAGTTACTGTTTCTGCAGTTACATCATCTGTAACTTTTAATGTGCCTTCTGCATTATTTTTTATACTTGGACTTAACAAGCTGCCATCTATTGTTGTTTCACTATTATTTACTAATTTTCCTATCAAGGCTTTTGTTGCATCTATCACAACATTTGAATTGTTTGTTAAATCTTTTATTGTTAATATTTCGCCTTCATAACTCAAATCTGCGTTATTCGTTACTTTTTCCAAGACTACTCTATTTTTCAATTCCAATGTTTTATTATTCTGAATATCTTTATCCAAAAGGACATTATCCAATAACAAGTGACCCTTATTATTCATTTCGCCTTTATTATTTACAATATTCAGATCTGTTATTTTTATTGTTTGGTCTTCTTTTATTTCTTCAAACCACACATGGTTATCGATATCAAAAGTCTTGTTTTGACCTATTATTGTTCCGTTTATACCCTCAAAGCCCAATACATCTCGGCTCAATTGATATGTTTCGTCGTTTACAAATGTGAATGATTTATCTTCGTCCACTTTAAAATCTGCCCATTCGCCAAATGTATCACGCCAGCCACGAATCTCTATTGTATCATTCAAGGTATCAGTTGTTACCAAACCAAAATTCTTCGCAAACAACATATCATCTCGCATATGTGCATTCGCATGATCTAACACTTTTGAATTATCATATGCTAGTTGTGGTGCGTCGTCTCTGCCTGATTTGATTATCTGAATCTTATAGATCTCATTGTCTTCACAATTATTGGTTACCTTTAATGAGGATAAATAAATTACGCCACTTCCACCATTTGCTAATGTAAATGTATCAGAATTTTGTTCGTCACGACTTAAGTTTATATCTATACTGAATCTTGAATCTGATGTCGCATGGATTTCATCTATAATATAATTTGTAAATACATTATCTCTTGTATCTAAAGTACTATTCTTTAAGTTCAATTTTGATGTCTTTAATACATCTCCGTTATCTCCTAATGTCAACTTACTATTCGTTGCACTTACTTCTTGGTTGCGAATATTACCATTTGTTGTGATGCTGGAATCTGTTATATTTACTTTACCACCTTCGCCTGTTATCTTTGTTTGTAAAATAACTTTTGCTTTATCCGATATATTTAATGTTGATGTGTTTATTACATTATTTATACTTACAGTTCCACCTTGTACATTTAAGATTGAGCTGTTTGTTATGTCATTTGCAACAAAACCATTAACTACGGTTGCAGCACCACTATTCAACATATCGTTGATTTCTGCTCCGCTATTAAAGGTCAATGTCTTTTCATTTGTTACATCTGATGCTGTAACTTTGCCGGTTACTGTTGTTGTTCCTTTATTTGTCAGATCGCCTACTTCTGCACCATTTTTTATTATTAAGGTTGCATCTGTATCGTTTGTTATATCTGATTTTGCTGTTAAGCTTCCACTAACTTCTAGTGATTTTTTATTGTCTACTTCGTTAGCTGCAAGGTTACCTGTTACGGTTGCTGTTCCTTTGTTTGTGAAGTCATTTACTTCTGCGCCTTGTTTAAGAGTAACTACGCCATCTGTATCGTTTGTAAAGTTATTCGCTGTTACATGACCGTCTACTGTCAATGATTTAGTTGTTGTAACATTGCTGCTTGCTGTTAAGTCGCCGTGTACGGTTGCGTTTTTAGTTGTTATGTTAACAGCACTTACTGAACCTGTTACTTCCAAAGTTCCGTTATTTATTACATCGCCTTCGGTTGTTAGGTCTTTTCCTACGCTCAATAATTTGGTATTTGATACATTACCACTTGCGATTAAGTCGCCGTCTATTGTTGCTGTGCCCGCATTTGTTAACGTTTCAACTTCGGCATTCTTTTCTATACTTAAGATTGCGTTTTCTTCATTTATTAAATCTTTTGCGGTTACATCGCCAGCGATATCTGCGTTATCTTTATTCGTTAATGTAGTCACATCTACATCGCCGCCTACACTTAAGTCGCCTTCATTTGTTAGGTTCTTAGCGGTTATATCACCAACTACCCACAAGTTGCCTGATGTAGTTATATCTTCATTCGTTGTCAAGTCGCCGGCTACATCCAATGTTGCATTTTCTTCTACATTGATTGTTCCGTTATCATTCTCTACTTCATTTGCTTGTAATTTCCCAGCTATATCCAAGGTTCCACTATTATACAGCTTTTCATCAACTACCAAGCTGCCTAATACATCCATGTCACCTTTATTCGTTACATTTTCTGCTTTTGTATTGCCATTTATTGTTAAATTACTATTAGAATTATTTAAAATATCACCAGTGGCTACTAAAGTTCCTTCTATTGTTGTTGTTCCACTATTAGTCAAGTTATGTAAAGATGCTTTGTTTCTAATTGTCAGGTTTCCACCTGTTACTTCAACATCTCCATTTCCGGTTAAACGACCAATTCCATAACGATCTGTACCGCTACCTGATACTAATATTGTTGAACCACTTGATGCATTTAAAACACCTTCTATATCTGCACCATTTACTAATGTTAAGGTTAAATCCTCTCCAACATAAGTAGTTCCATTACCGGTTACGGCTTTATCTAATGTTCCTGTCAAATTAAGTGTTTTATTATTTCTTATAGTACCTGTTAAGTTTGAGGTATCTGATGTCAATATTCCATCATTTACTACATTACCTATTTTATTATTATTTGTTAGGTTTCCTGTAGAACTTATTGCCACATTTTGTGAAATAACTGCTTCATTTATTACTTCACCAATTACATTAGTTGTACCTGCACCACTTACGGCTTTATCTAATGTTCCTTCTGTTAAGGTCAAGTTATTATTATTTTCTACAACACCGTTAATATTTGCTGCTGAGGTATTGATTACACCTGCGTTAGTTATCTTGCCTTCTTCAGAACCCAAAGCAGCTTTATTTGTTAAGGTTACATTTTCATTTACAACAACAGCCTGATTGATTCCGCCTGAATTTGTCATTGAATCGGTTATAGTTGTTGTACCTAAACCTGTTACCGCTTTGACTAATTCTCCACCTGACAATTTCAAAGCATTATTATTTTCTACAACACCATTGATATCATCTGCACTGCTTATTATTGTACCTGAATTGGTTATTTTGCCTGTTTCGGAACCTAAAGCAGCTTTATTTGTTAAGGTTACGTTTTCTTCTACAACGACTGCCTGATTTATTCCACCTGAATTTGTTGTATTTCCACTTACGGTTGTTGTGCCTGAACCTGTTACTGCTTTTGCTAGTTCGCCACCTAATAAGCTTAATGCATTGTTATTTTCTACTGCTCCGTTAATATAATTTGCATTACTTGTTATTGTTCCAGCGTTAGTTATCTTACCTTCTTCAGAACCCAAAGCAGCTTTATTTGTTAAGGTTGAACCACTTGTTACTGTTACTGCTTGATTTATCCCGCCTGCGTTTGTTGTATTTCCACTTACGGTTGTTGTTCCTGAACCTGTTACGACTTTTGCTAGTTCTCCACCTAACAAGCTTAATGCATTATTATTTTCTACTGCACCGTTAATATAATCTGCATTACTTGTTATTGTACCTGCGTTGGTTATATTACCTGTTTCTGAACCCAAAGCAGATTTATTTGTTAAGGTTACGTTTTCATTTACAACAACTGACTGGTTGATTCCGCCTGAATTTGTCATTGAATCGGTTATTGTTGTTGTTCCTGAACCTGTTACGGCTTTTGATAATTCTCCACCTAACAAGCTTAATGCATTATTATTTTCTACTGCACCTCTAATATAATCTGCATTACTTGTTATTGTGCCTGCGTTAGTTATCTTACCTTCTGCGGAGCCTAATGCAGCTTCGTTTATTAAAGTTGAACCGCTTGTTACTGTTACTGCTTGGTTGATACCACCTTCGTTAGTGATGTTAGCATTATTATATATATATGTTGTACCTGCACCATCAATAGCTTTTGTTAGAGCAGTTGCTCCATACAAATGTAAGCCACCATCATTTGTCACATCTTTTGTTATTGATAATACTCCAACATATGCATTACCACCATCATTGATTACCAAATCTGCTGCTATTTTTGCGTTGTTAAATACTGATAATGTTCCACCATCATTTACATTAACTGTTTTTTGAGTAATCGCATATCCACTTTCAGATACAATATCTACAGCTGTATCAATATTTGTTATACCATTTGATCCTGTTATTGATGCATTTATTGTTGATGTATTGCCTGTAAAGTTCAATGTTCCATCATTTTTAACAATTGCAGTTGAATCTGAACTGCTTAATGTTACACCATTCAAGTTTACAGTTGAACCTTCTAAGGCATCGA
>JAAVBM010000123.1 GCA_014803505.1 bacterium
ACTTGGTTGTTCGCACTAAACGGGACTACAGTCAAAAGCTCAACGCTTTCGCCTTGCGCCCTCTGCTCACAATCCGCTTTATTGCGAGTAGAAGAGAAAGAAACATAAGCAAAGAGTGCGGTAGCCGGAGTGAGCCGGTGTCGGCTTGCGGTAGCCAAGACGAGCAGGGCGGAACTTAATATCTGCGACGTAAGAGCGAAGCTCAACAGGAGCGAAAGAGAAAAACGCTGACCAATTGATACGAGTTATCAGAAACTACGTTTCCGAACCTTCCTTGGATTCGCAAATGCAAATAATATAGTTTATGAAAAAGTTGAGAGATGAATATTCATCTCTCAACTTCCGATTTATAAAATTATATTTTATATATTTTTATTACATCATTCCCATTCCGCCCATGCCTGCCATAGCTGACATATCAGGAGTAGAAGGTTTTTCTTCAGGAATATCAACAACAGCAGCTTCTGTAGTTAACAACATAGAACCAACAGATGCAGCGTTAATCAATGCTGAACGAGTAACCTTAGCAGGGTCAACAATACCAGCTTGGAACATATCAACATATTTGCTGTTCAAAGCATCATAACCATATGCACCGTCTTTTTCAAGAACACAGTCAACTACAACATCAGCCTTAGCTCCTGCGTTACGAGCAATTGATCTTAAAGGTACATCAAGCGCAGCTGTTAAAATTTTGAAACCAACTTTTTCATCATCAGATTCGAAATCACATGATTCAAGTTTTGAATTAAGTTCTTGTTGTACTCTTAACAATGCAACACCACCACCAGGAACAATACCTTCTTCGTTAGCTGCTCTGGTTGCATTAAGAGCATCTTCAATTCTTAATTTACGTTCTTTTAACTCAACTTCAGAAGCTGCACCAACTTCGATTAAAGCAACGCCGCCAGAAAGTTTAGCAACACGTTCATTTAATTTTTCTTTATCATATTCAGAATCAGAAGCTTCAATTTGTTTTTTGATAAGTCTAACACGTTCTGCAACTGCATCTTTAGTCTCATCACCAACAACAATAGTTGTTTCGTCTTTAGTTACTGTAACACGTTTTGCTTTACCCATCATTTGAGTTGTAACATTTTCTAATTTGATACCAAGTTCTTCAGTGAACATTTCGCCACCAGTTAGAATAGCGATATCTTCTAACATAGATTTTCTTCTGTCACCAAAACCAGGAGCTTTAACAGCAACTGCTCTTAAAACTTTTCTCATAGTGTTAACAACTAATGTAGCAAGAGCTTCACCTTCAACATCTTCAGCAATTAAAAGAAGTGAACGTCCATCACGCGCAACTTGTTCTAATACAGGAACTAAATCTGCAATCAAGTTGATTTTTTTGTTAACACATAAAACATAAGCATCTTCTAATACAGCTTCCATTCTTTCAGGATCAGTAACGAAGTAAGGTGAAATATACCCTTTATCAAACTGCATACCTTCAACAACTTTTAAGTTTGTACCGAAAGATTTTGATTCTTCAACTGTGATAACACCATCGTGTCCAACTTTTTCCATTGCTTCAGCAATAAGTTCACCGATTTCTCTATTATTACCTGCAGAAATAGCAGCAACTTGAGCAATTTCTTCTTTAGTGTTAACAGGACGAGACATTGATTTGATTTTTTCAACAGAAGCTTCAACAGCTTTATCAATACCACGTTTCATAGACATTGGATTAGCACCTGCAGTTAAGTTTTTCAAACCTTCACGAACAATAGCTTGAGCCAAAACTGAAGCTGTTGTTGTTCCATCACCTGCAACATCATTTGTTTTAGAAGAAACTTCTTTTAATAATTGTGCACCTGAATTTTCAAGAGCATCTTTTAATTCAATTTCTTTTGCAATAGTTACACCATCATTAACAATTTGAGGTGCGCCGAATTTTTTAGTCAAAATAACATTTCTTCCTTTTGGACCTAATGTAACTTTCACTGCATCGGCTACTGCATCAATACCTTTTAGAAGAGCTTTTCTAGCTTCTTCATCAAAAATAATACGTTTTGCCATTTTTATATTTTCTCCTTATTATATTTATTATTTAATTATTCAATCACTGCTAATGCATCTTTGATTGATAAAATTTTATATTCAACACCATCAACTTTTACATCTGTACCAGAATATTTAGCATAAAGAATAACATCACCAACTTTAACATCCATTGGTTCTCTTTCGCCTTTATCATTCATTTTTCCTAAACCTACAGCAACTACTTCACCTCTTTGAGGTTTTTCTTTTGCGCTATCAGGAATAAATATTCCACCTGAAGTTTGTTCAGTTTCTTCTACAACTTTAATAACAATTCTTTCACCTAAAGGTTTAATCATAATAGCCTCCTCTTTAACATCTACATTATTATTTATATAACAAATTTAATCAAAATTTGAGAAAATTAAGGAAAATTTAATAATTCAAAATGTAAATAATTTGTAATACGAATTTAATCATTATTTCAGATTATCAATCAAAAATTTTAACGGTTTAGCCAAGATAATTTTTTTATTTTTTTTGCATTTTTAAAAATGAAAAGTGTTGATTTTACACGTTTTAAGACTAATTTAAAGTGTAAAGTTTTGTAAAAATTACTACAAAAATAGTAAATAATTAGCGAAAAACATCCGATACATGTGGTATAATATATAGTAAAGATATATTTAATAATAAATCGCATTTAATAGCCAGTAAATATTTTGTTATAATCAAAATAGAAAGGCAGCGAATATATGAGCAACTTACAATTTCAAAATGATTTAGACAAATTAGTGGAGATTTTACCCGATAGAATCAGACAACATGTTTCATACGGTCGTATGGAAGACGTGATAGAAATTGTTTTAGACATCGGTCGCCCTCCGGAAATAAGACATGCTGACGGCAAAATAGAATATCTTGATACTGCCGATGTAACTTATAATGACATCTCATATATCACATCAAGAGTTCAAGAATTCACCTCAGATAATCGTTCAGGAATCCCCGGAACCTTACACAGAATCAGTGCCATTCGTAACAGACAAGGTAAAGTTGTCGGATTAACCTGCAGAATCGGTAGAGTTGTTACAGGAACTATTTCCTGCATTCGAGACATCTGTTTACAAAATAAAAGTATATTATTCCTTGGCAGACCCGGTGTTGGTAAAACAACAAAATTAAGAGAAATATCTAGACTTGTTGCTGATGATCTTGGCAAAAGAGTTGTTATAGTTGATACATCAAATGAAATTGCCGGTGATGGAGATACTCCGCATCCTGCAGTCGGACATGCCAGAAGAATGCAAGTTAGACAACCTGAATATCAAAAAGATATTATGATTGAAGCTGTTGAAAACCACACTCCTGAAGTCATTGTTGTTGACGAAATTGGTACCGAAGCAGAAGCTCAAGCCGCAAGAACAATTGCTGAAAGAGGTGTAATGCTTATTGCAACTGCACACGGAAACAGCCTCGAAAGCTTAATAAAGAATCCAACGTTATCAGATTTAGTCGGCGGTATTCAATCCGTAACTTTGGGAGACGACGAAGCCAAACGTCGCTCTTCACAGAAAACTGTATTGGAAAGAGAGAAACAGCCGACTTTCGATATCGTTATTGAAATTTTAGACAGAAATACATTGGCAGTATACAAAGATACAACAGAAGCGGTTGATTATATCTTACGTGGCTGGCCTATCAGACCTGAAATACGTAAAGTAGATAAAACTTACGATTTCGCACCACCTCAAGAACCTGTTCCATCAAGAGTTCCTAATGTTATTGACAAAATCAATGCTCTTGATAGCAAAATTGAGCACCCTGAAAGTTTAAAATTCAGCTTCTCAAGACAAAAATATGTTGAAGATATCAAAAAATTCAAAAAGATTTATCTTTATGCAGTATCAAGAAGTATTGCAGAAAAAGTTATTGAACGTCTCGATTTAAATGCTGAAATAACAAGAAATCTTGATGATGCTGATATCGTAATTGCTCACAAAAACTTTGTTAAAGGTGGAGCCAAAGTATTGAGTACAGCAGAAGAAAGTCATATACAAATATTTTACGTTAAAACAAATTCAATGGCACAAATCCAAAAAGTTATAAAAGAAGCACTGGATATTGCCGAACTTAATGAAAAACAAACATTTTATGACATTACAGAAAAAGCTCTAGACGAAGCAAAATCTGCAATTGATAAAATTCTTGCAGGAGCAAAAGACATAGAACTAAAACCGCAAAACCAGCATATTAGAAAACTTCAACACGAACTTGTTGAACAGCATAATCTTGAAAGTACATCCATAGGCGAAGGCGATGAACGTCATTTACGAATCGTTGGTGGTATGGATTACGAAGAAAAACTCGGTTAATCCCCTAAATCAAAAGTGTAATTCTGCCCAAATTTTACAAAACACATACCCCAATGCCAAGGATATAGATATAAAAGGATTATGTAGTAAAACAAAGGCAGAAATGAATCCCTTCTCAAGACGCGCGGAAATTACGTCATTCCAACAACGTTGAGAAGGGATTCTCGTATCTTAACCTAGTAAAACTAAAGCGCTAAACCATTCATTTCACAATAAGTCGACAAAATCTTACGCTTATCTTCTATTTTTTCCTTAAGATAAGGATTTTTTGTTGAACCTACAACAAGTTCCATAGATTTATCGTACATCTTAACCGCACCCTTTAAGTATTCAATCTGAGTTTGAGACTGAACAGTCCCTAATTCTTGATAATAGGTACCGTAGATATAATAAAGTTTTGATAATAAATCATTCATACTATATTTTTTAGCAAGAATCATTGCTGATTCAATATTTATTTTGGCAGTTTCAAAATCAGAAATTTCCATATAAGCTTTAGCCAAAAGCATCTTTAATAATACTATAAAATAAGTGTTATTAATTTTAGGATTTTGTGCAATCTCCAATGCTTGAGTCGCAATATCTATAGCATTTTTAGGCGATTCAGTAATGATAGTTGCTTCAGCTATCAAGTACCAACATAGCAAAGCTCCTATTGCAATTTTTTCTTTTGCAAAATAAGATACTTGCTCATTATATATTTCAACAGCACGTTTTGCTTGCTGTGAATCTTTAAATATTTTACCTAAAAGCGCTTTTAATATATTTTTTGTGAAATTATCGCCTGTATTATTTGCAAATGTAACAGCATCAAATAAGAACTCACGTAATTCACCATAATCTTTACACAAGAATTTATTAACTACATAAGTAAGATTCCAGCGAGATAAAGTTTCAGCATCCATTACATCTGCTCTATAAACCCTATCAATCTCGGATAATAATTCCTCCGAAGTCTTAAAATTACCTTTCATCGTATTTGCATAAGCTAAAACCAATTTCGTCTTGCAGACTAACAATGGATCATTTATTTTATGCTTTTCCAACAAATTAAACAATTGAGTTAAAACTTCAAAACTTCTGTCATTTCCCTGAAGTGCAAGAGCTGTTGCAAGAATCAGATATACTCTAAACCAAGTATCATACAAAAATTCCAATGGTATTGATTTATTCATTTTAGGTCGTGAAATATACGAATCTAAAACTGGAAGAATATCGTTATCCACAAGATTAACAATCTCGCCACAATTACCAATATCTAACAAAGACAACAGTTTTGTACTTTTAACCATAGCACATTCTAGCTCTTGTCCTTCTTTCATTTTTTTCAAAACATTATCAACACATTCAGCATTACCATAAGAATTACCTGTTTTTTTACAACATAAAGCCAAATATCCTAAAAGTTCAATTTCTTTTTCTTCATTATTTTCTGATTTAGCATTCGCAATAGCATCTGGTAAATATTCCAAAGCTTCTTCTGCATCATACTCCGTTAGTAATTTACCTAATCTCTCGCTTATATTATATCTGATATTTAAGGTTTCATTTTCATTAAACTCATTTAATAAAGCCAAACATTGTTTTTGAGAAATTACATAAAGATTTATGTCTCCAATATAAGAAGCCAATCGTGTTGTTTTTGTCCATATATCAAATGCCATACGATTTTCTTTAAGATTATGAGCAATCATTGCCATTGTTGCATTCGTATTTAGAGTAAAAATACTTAAAGCTTTACCTATTTTGACATTTATATCTTCAAAAGAAAGATCTCGAGTTATATTTTTCAAAATAGTTTCCCACAACAACAAGTTATTAAATTCATAATAACTTTCATTATACGGTCTAACAAAATTACTTTTTACAAGATACGAAACTAATTCATTAAATTCCGTAGTCTTATACCCAAAAACCTCTTTCAGCAAAGCTAAATTTAACTTATTACCCAAAATTGCAGCACCGCAAAGAAGCTTATGAGCATCAGGATTAATTTTTTTTAGCGTTAAAAGTCTTTCTTTAATTAAGGTTGAAAAATCATACGTGATAAGAAAAGCTTTATCTGCTATTTGACAATCAAAACAATAACTGACTGCCTGCTCTACAAATGCAGGATTGCCCTGACTTTTTTCAAGGATAACCTCTTTTTCTCGATTAGTAACATAAGTTCCGGCATCACCTTTAAGCTTAAGATTTTTTTCAAGCTCTGAAACAGTAGAAGCAGCCAAACATATATCCTGATAACATTTAATATCCCTATTTTCGAATCCAAAAATACTGTTAACAGGTCTAGGCTTATTATACAAAATAATAAACTTCAAATTTTTCCAATTTGAATCCTTTTGCATGAAATTTGTAAAAAATTCAATTGAAAATCCATCAATAAAATCAAAATTATCAACTACAAAAATAAAACGTCCGGTATTAGCAAATGCATCAAAAATTTTACCTAAAATACTAAAAGTTCGTCTTTTATTAATAATTATATCTTCATAATTACCATCTTTTGAGTTATAGATAAAATTCAAAAAATCACTTACTTCACTTGCATCTAAAAACTTAAATTCATTAGCAAAAAATTTCAAAGCATCATTCTGTAAGTCTTCAGAATTTATACAATAATTAGGTAGCTTAAACAAATCAAGAAACATATCTTGAATAACACCACCTGGAGTAAGTTGTGTTAGCGGAGTACATTTTCCAATACACCATTGCAATTTTTCATTAGAAAAATGATTTATAACAACTTTTAATAATGTAGATTTTCCAATACCTTTATCCCCTGAAATTGAAATAATCTTTTTATCTTTTAAATGAATTCCTTCAACTAAAGTATCAAAGGCTTGTTTAAAAGAATACTTTTCAGGAGAAAATTTCAACATCGAAGTTTTCGAATCAGCATCATTTTTAACCACTTTACTTAAAGAAGAGCCGCATTTTCTACATTTAGTTGCCCCTGGAAAATTCACCCCCTTACAATGAGAACAAATTTTCAATAATTGCTGCCCGCAAGATTTGCATTCTAAAGCACCGACAGGATTAACTGTATTGCAATGAGAGCATAACAACCCTGTTCGAGTTTTACAATAAGGACATTTTAAAGTCTTCTCTGAAATATTTTTTTTACATACCGGACATTTCATCTTAAAAGTTATTCTATGATATTTTTGACTTTATCCATCAATTTAAAAAGTCTTTTAGAAACTTCGGATTGAGAAATCCCCAACTCTTCAGAAATTTCTTTTTGAGTCATTCCCTTATCATAGCGCAATGTATAAATATTCAGATAATCTTTATCAGGTTCTTCTCTGTCAAGCTTAATCACTGTATCTGCAACAAACTCAAGAACTTGTTTCTGAATAACAATATCTTCCGGAGTTTGAGGAATAGAAACAGATGAATAGTCAACACTTATCTCTGAATAATCAATCGAAGTTTTGTTATCAACAAGAACTTCTTTAGTTGACATGTAACCTGAACGGGTTCTTCTCAATCTACCCGAATCCTTAAGGACATTGATAATTGAAGTCGTAACAACTCTTTTTAAATAAGTTTCTAATGTAGCTTCAGCGTCAATAGAATTCAATATAACTACTGAACGTTTACATGTTTCATTAAAAAAGTCATCGTACAAATCTTCATTATTCGGATATTTACGGTCATTTTTTATTATCTTATCTATTAAATTAATTTTATCTTGTGTTAATTCCACAATCTGGCTTCCTCTACTATAAGGATATTATATCATATTTAAAAATAAATTTTAAGTATAACTGTTGTACTTTCGTCATTTCCCACACTATGAGGGGCTTTAAGCACCTTTAGGTTTTGGTTAACAGTTTGTAACACAATATTATCAATTTGGGTAGAACCACTTGATGATAAGACTTTTGCAGTTTTAAATGTTCCATCTTTATCATACAAAATAGAAACCTTCAATTGATTAGAATAAGCATACTCTGTAGCAAGCAATAAATCACTAGATAGTGATAATTTTAAAGATTTACCTACTGTTTGCAAGTATTGCTTAAATTGTGGATTATATGAAACATAATCAGGCACTTCCCATGTTAACTTACTAACTTCAATAAATGGAGTTGAAGCCTGAGTTTTAGCTGAAGTAGCTGAATTTGCACCTGCTTGAACTGTTTGTGTTTGCTGCTTAACTTGAGGAGCAGGAGTCACAGGAGTATTTTGTTCCATATTGACAACATTTGCCTGCTCAACATCCAAAGTGTTAGCCTCTGTAACACCATAATCAGGACTTGTTGGAATAGGTTCATCTGAAATCGGTTGAGGAACATCATCGGTAGATTGTTTCATAAATTTAGAAACAGAAAAACCAATTACACCAACAACAATCAAAGATAAAATAACCCCAAGGATACCCAATCCTACAGCTTTTGAACCTTTTGAACCGGTACCAAGCCTACCAGGAGTTTGCAATAATGCAGCTCCAGGAACAGCATCTTGATTATATAAATTTTCTAACTGTTCATTACCTTCAACTTCAGGCATATCCGGATAATTTATATCAATTGGAATTTCACCAACTTGAAACGCATTATTACTAATAACTCTTGAATTATCAACTGCAGCATATACTTTTTCTTCCGGTTCAGAAATAATATCTTCTTCTTGCTCTGTTAGAGCTTCTTCGGATTCAATCGCAACATTAGCTTCAGGAAATTCAACATCTTCAAGATTTTCATAATCAGTATCTTCCAGCCAATCCTGCTCTTGAAGTTGACCTGCATTATCTTCAGGAGTTTCAGAAACAACTGAATCTTCACTTGCAGATTCTAAAACTAACTCGTCAAAATCTTCTACAGAATTCTGCTCAAAACTTTCAGAAACAGCTACATCTTCAATTTTTTCTTCTTCTTCCTCTAAGACATCTCCATTAGCAGTTTTATTTTCTTCTTGAGTTGATGAAAAATCTTCACTATCTAAAAATGCGGCAATATCTTCTACATCACTAGATAGCTCTACATCATCAGTCTCTAAAGATGTTTCATACTCTGAAGATAATATATCTTCATTTTCATCCTCAGTTATTGTTTCAAATATTTCTTCAGATTCAGTATTATCTATATTTTCTTCAATTGAAACGTTTTCTGATTCCAACAGAACATCATCTTCCATCAATTGCACTGATTCCAATACCTCAAGAGTTGCTTCACTATCTTCAGCATCATCGATTTCAGCATCATTATATAAATCAGCTTCAGAGTGATTTTCTTCAGATAAATCATCACTATCAATAGTTAAATCATCAGCAACAACAAGTTTATCTTCCAAATCAACAGAATCGAAACTCAAATCAGGAAGAGTTTCCGTATTATCAATGTCAAACTCTTCTACAGTAGAAATAATATCTTGTTGAACATCAGATTCTATTACATCTTGAACATCAGATTCCACATCCATATCAAGAAGCTCTTCCATCTGAATAGTATCCTCCAGAGCCATTGGTTCAGTCTCAATATGAAACACTTCTTTTTCTTCATCAGATTCTTGAGGAATAATCAAAGACTCATCAACCATGTCAAAATCAAGAGAAGCTGGATCAGGTAAATCCATCAAATCTTCATTAGCGCCATGCTTAGATGTCAAATGTTCTAATTCTTTATCAATCATCATATCGTTTGGAGTCATGTCTAACTCAACCAAATGCTCTTCTGAATTATCAAGATGCATATCAATATTCAAATTATCAATAGAAGATGTTCCATCATCGTTAATGTTAATAACAGATACATCAGGTAAGTCCATTCCCGGATGTTCTTCAACTTCATCTTGAAGATTAATTTCAATGCTACCATTAGCCTGAACCTGAGCATCTAAATCTGATAAATGATCCAAGTTCTCAATAAGATCTGATTCTTTTGGTGAGAATTCATTTTCAACAGTATCCATATTACTCAAATCAATTGTTTCATGTTCAATTTGCCCATATCCGATATCGTCAGAAATATCAACTTTTTGAAGCTCAGACAAATCTTTAGGCGACTCAAATTTACCGGATTCTTCAGCCTGAATATCTGCCTGTCTTTTAACTCCACTCAAATCATAAGCCGTAATATGTTCAGGTAAATTAGTTGCATCAACTTTTACTTTTTCATAATCTTTTTTATCTAAATTTTCTTGTTGGCTTTCAATATTTTTATCTATAATTTCACTAACCAAATCTCCGGAAACTGCAGCCAATTTAATAACTTCAGCAGATGCGGCACCTGCAACAGCCGTTTCGCTAACTATAGCAGCACCAGCCGCAGCAATCGTACCTGCCGCAGCAATTTCGGCAGAACCGACTAAAGCATCACCAACCATTTTACCTGAACCAGAATCAATATTATTTTCTTTTGAAGAATCCGGTTCGATATTATCATTTTGATCATCATCTACCATAAAATCATCATCAAAACCATCGAACACAGTAGACAAATCTACATCTTCGCTAGAATCAGAATCTTGAATATCAAACTCATCAAAATCAGATAACGAAGATTCAATTTCATCTTGCGCAACATCTTCTTCATTTTCCTGAACAACAAACTCAACCTCAGATTCAGAAATATCTTCTGCTACATCGAAACTTTCCTCAGCTTCTTCTACAAAATCAGAATCATAATTTTCAGAATTTTCTTCTTCTTGTTCTTCTTCACTTTTCTCTGAAGAATCTTCATCAAGTACAATATCTTCATCTTGAAGAATATCAGCAATACCTGCAGCCGGAACATTTAACTTAATTCTATCAGTCAATATATGACCTACACTATTTGATAAAGTTTCAAAATTATCAAATTCCAAAACACTTTCACGTAGTGAATCACTTTGCAATAAAAGATGTAATAATTCATTAAATTCTTTTTCCGAAATATTATGATCTGCCATAGAAACAGATAATTCTCTGCCACGATACATTTCATCTTCAGTAATACCTAATGAAGTATTACCAGCAAAATTCTGCACAAATTTAATAAATTCAGAAGGAGAAACCAATTGATCTTTTTCAACAAAATAATAATCTTTGTTAGCATTAGCTTTATTGATATTTCGAGATTCAACAAACCCTAGAAATTCAGCATGTTTAAAATCTCCAGACAACTTCAAGATCATATAAACATCAGGAACAATATTTAATTCAAAATGACTTTTTGGAATAAAAATTTGAGATTCATCAAATATAACTCTTGCATCGATATGAATATTTGGCAATAAAACATCAGCAATATCAACTTTTTCAAGAATTTTTGATATTGAATGCAAATTATGAATTTCAGAAACATCAACACCCTCAGAAGCCAAATATTTAAGCCCTAATTCAGCACCAAGTGCATTTACATACGCACGTTTTTTCAACATATCTTGAACAAAACTTCTAGACATGAATTCCGCTTCTGAAATATTGTCCTTATCAATATAAATCAATGTTCCTTGCTTATTAGTCATTTTAAAAATCCTCCCTCTACACTTATATAGATGACACAATATAAAAAAATATTCCAAAATATTTGTAAATTTTTGTAACGATAGTTTGCAAATCAATAATAATAAGTCAAAATTGAAGCATTAGGAGTTTTATATCAAATGTGTTAAATGTGTAAGGAGGTTTTCTCATGTTATCGGTCAACCCAATGTCAAGCGTTAATTTTAGAGGTGGTATTGATCTTGCAAAACCGGGTAGATTTACAAGACCCGATACCGCACAAGATCAAAATATCACAGCAGCTCAACCTACAAAAAAGAAAAAAAGTAAAGTTTTACCTACAATATTAGGATTAGCAACAATTGCAGCGGCACTGATAGCACTACCAAAACTACTTCCAAATGCAATTAAATCACTACCAAAAGAAAATCTTGCAAATGCAGGCATCCTGGAAAAAGCTGGACACTATACAGCTGTTGCAGGTGAATTTCTTGCAAAATACACCATCGATCCACTAATGAATCTTTTCAAAGGCAGCAAAGCAGCCTAAGCTAAAAAAATATATAAAAAGACAAGAAGGTGCTCATAATATAATGAGCACCTTCTTTCTTGACGAAAACCAATAAAATATGGTATAATTGGTTGTTAATTTCTAAAAATTTAGCCTGAAAGAGTCTTTGGAATTGTCAGAAAGGATATTATGACATTAAGTGTTCCATACTCTTTTGTTCCGGGAACAAAAGCAAAAGCAGATGAAGTAAATGCTAACTTTATTGCGATTTTGGATAAGATTGAAAAATCAAATTCAGATATCGAAGAACTAAATACGACAAACCAAACAAAATTAAACAATGATTTATCAAACTTAAGCGAAGAAGGTCAGGAAATTATAGACTCAAAAGCTGATAAGTCAGAAATTGATGGCAAGTGGGTCGCAAAAAGTGCATACATAGCTCAAGCAATAACAATAACCGAAAATTACGATGTAACCTTTAACTTATCATCAATACTTCCTGATGATGAAAACGTATACGAAGTAATAATAAGTGTAATCATCAGAACGGGAACCAGCACAAATAACTGTACTGCAGTATTTGCAACCAGTGCATTATGCGGAACAATGTGTTTATGCAGAGCTGTCACCAGAACAAATTCAAACCAAGCTGCTGCAGGTTCAAATATTATTCCTGTCGGAAAAGATCGAAAAATAAGATTTTTCTCGGGGTCGGAAACAAACTCTGATAGTACAGCCGCAAGCTGTAATTTTAGGGTTGCAGCATATAGAAAAGTTAGTTAATTTAATGGAGAACAACACATGAAATATATTTTTATAAAAAACGGGAAACTTGATGGTGCAGGAGAATGCATAATCGTAAATGATGAAATAACAAACTGCAGTGTCTCAGAGAAATTATACGAGGATTATTGCAAAAATCCTTCTAAATACATATATTCGAAAGGTGAAATTGTTGAAGATCCGAAGTTCGCAGATATTGAAGCTCAAAATAAACTAAACAAAGAAATAGAAACTCTTGAACTTCAATTAAAAGAACTTGATGATAAAAGAATTCGAGCCGTCTGTGAAAATTCAACAAAAAATGAGTCTACAGGTGAAACTTGGCTTGACTATTACAATCAACAAATAAAAGAAGCGAGAGAACAATTACAATTGTTAAAATCTCAATTATAATTCCTATTAAATGGGCGGAAACAGTAATTCTGTTTCCGCCTTCAATTTTTATTTTTTTTGATATAATAAAAAATAATGGCAAGAAATCATTAACCTGTCTTATATATTTTCATTTAAAGACAATATAGTATTACTAGCAGATAGACACAAATTTGTAAAATCAGTAAGGTAAAAATAATGCTAAATGTAATAAAACGAGGAATATTAAAAGTTCACGAAGATATAAAAGTAATTTACGATAATGATCCTGCAGCAAAAAATATTCTAGAAGTAGTACTTTGCTATCCCGGCTTGCATGCACTTATAGCATATAGATTTGCTCACCGACTATACAAGTGGAACATACCGCTACTTCCAAGAATAATATCTTACATAACCCGTATTATCACAGGTATAGAAATTCATCCCGGCGCAAAAATCGGTAGAAGATTTTTTATCGACCACGGGGAAGGAGTTGTAATTGGAGAAACAACAGTTGTTGGCGATGATGTTTTAATCTATCAGCAAGTTACACTTGGCGGAACAGGTAAAGAATCAGGGAAACGCCATCCAACTCTTGGGAACAACGTAATTGTCGGAGCTGGAGCTAAAGTTCTCGGTAATATCACCATCTCTAATAATGTAAGAATCGGAGCAGGCTCCGTTGTCATAGAAAATGTACCTGAAGACTCAACTGTTGTGGGTATTCCTGGCAGAGTTGTGCATAGAGCAGAAACAGATTGTAAGTGTAATCTTATGCATAATAGAATTCCTGACCCTATACGATGTGAACTTAACAAACTCAAAGCAGAAATCGAAATTTTAAAGGAAAACAAAGAGTAAACTTCTATGTAAATCTTTCGTTATTTTTCTATGAATCTATTTCAAAATATGATAGACTAAAACTATGTTTACAGGAATTGTAGAAGAATTAGGTTTTATTGAAGATTTTAACAGATGCACTAATGGCGCAACTGTTAAAGTTAAATGCCAAAAAGTTCTTCAAGACACACAAATCGGTGACAGCATAGCAATAAATGGAGTTTGCCAAACAGTTACAAACATTGACAGCAATACATTTACTGCAAAAATCAGCGATGAAACACTTGCAGTTACAACATTCAATCTTCTAAAAAATGGAGATTCCGTAAACCTTGAAAGAGCTCTAACTCTAAATTCAAGACTTGGAGGTCATATTGTTTCAGGACACGTTGATTGTTGCGGAAAACTAATTTCTAAAGAAAAGCTAACAGACTTTTATAACTTACATTTTGAAATTCCTGTAAATCAACAAAAATATATCGTTCGAAAAGGTTCGGTAACAATAAATGGTATCAGCTTAACAATTGCAGAAGAGAATGCAAACACGTTTAACGTTGCCGTTATTCCCCACACCTTCGACAACACAAACCTAAAATATTTAAATATTGGAGATGCTGTAAACATTGAAACTGATATATTAGGTAAATATGTTGAAAAAATTTTATCTGCGAAAGATAATAGTAACAGCAACATAAGTATGAATTTTTTACAAGAGAATGGATTTTTATAATGAAAGATAACCGATTCAAATTTGATAGCATAGAAGAAGCACTAAAAGACTTTGCAGAAGGCAAACCTATTATTGTTGCGGATGATGAAGATAGAGAAAATGAAGGGGATGTAATAATTTCAGCAGAAAAAGTTACACCTGAACTTATAAACTTTTTAGCTTCAGATGTTAAAGGTCTTATTTGTTTAGCTATTTCACAAGAAATCGCCGACCAATTAGAATTACCTCAAATGGTAGAACAAAATAGTGAAGGAATGAAAACAGCTTTCACAATAAGCATAGATGCTGCTGAAAAATATGGAGTTACAACAGGAATTTCAGCATTTGACAGAGCCAAAACAGTCGAAGTTGCAACAGCAAGAGATGCGCAACCGTCTGATTTAAGACGTCCCGGACATTTGTTCCCTTGTGTAGCAAGACGCGGCGGGGTTTTAGAAAGAACAGGACACACAGAAGCTGTAGTTGATTTGGCAAAACTTTGCGGACACAGACCGGCTGGCGTAATGTGCGAAGTTATGGCGCCGGATGGACATATGGCAAGAAGAGATTATTTGCGAGAATTCGCAGATAAGCACGGAATGAAATTCATTTCTGTCGCAGAACTTATTGCTTACAGATTAAAAGCTGAAAAACTTGTAACAAGGGAAGCTGAAACTACATTACCAACACCTTACGGAGAATTCACACTATATGCATACAAAAACCAAATCAATGGAACTGAACACGTTGCATTAGTAAAAGATGACGGCTCTGATAAAATCCCTGCAGTGCGAGTTCACAGTATGTGCCTTACAGGAGATATTTTCCACTCATTGAAATGTGATTGCAACTCGCAACTTTTCAATGCGTTAAAATATTTAAACCAATATGGAAAAGGAGCTGTAGTATATTTAACAGACCACGAGGGCAGAGGAATAGGCTTGTGTAACAAAATTAAAGCTTACAAACTACAAGAAGAAGGGCAGGACACAATTGAAGCTAATATTTCATTAGGCTTCCAATCCGATCTGAGAGATTACGGAACAGGAGCTCAAATTCTTGTTGACTTGGGTTATACAAACTTTAATCTAATGACAAATAACCCGAAAAAAATTATTGGATTGGAAGGTTACGGACTTAAAGTTAATGACATTATTAAATTATCGTCTGAAATAACACCTTACAATCAAAGATACCTAGATACAAAAAAAGAAAAAATGCACCACTTTTTATAAGGAAAACATCTAATGTATAATGCAAGAATTTTAACAGCAAATAATTATGAAAAATTTGAAAGTTTATATGAAGACTTTAGAAACCGAGCAGTTACAGAGTACAACTTTGAACTTGAACCATTGGATTTCAAGGGATTTCTTGAAGCTATTGATAAAGACTTAATCAAATGTATTGTTTTATTTGATGAAAATGAAAAACCTGAAGGTTTTCTGGTTTATACAACTGCAATTTCAGAAGCTATAGAACTAAACATTATACACTGCAGGGACAAAAATAATCTGCAAGAAGGAGCACAAGAATTATTAGCAAAATTCTTAGATGTAACCCAAAACTTAAGACGCGAAAAAATTGTTTGTTATCCTATGCTTGGTGAACAAAAATCTTTAATCAGCGTAATTGCAAAACTTGGCTTCAAGTTTGTTGGAATTGAGGTTCTAAGATTTATGACACAAGGAACTTCATCCAGAGAAATTTTCTCAAGAGCCAGAGTTGTAAAACTTCCTGAAGATTATGAACTTACAAGATGGAGCGATCAATATTTTGAAGATGCTGTAAGCGTTATACAAGAATCCTTCAATGACAGTTCTGACGCATTATTTGACCCTAGATTCAAATCAATGGCAGGAACCAGAGATATCATAACAAAGATAGTAAAAGATGTTTATGCAAAATTTTTACCAAAAGCAACAAGTGTTTTATTATACGAAGGCAAACCTGTAGGTTTTTCATTCATGAACATAACCGGAGGTTCGATAGTTAATATTCCGTTAGTCGGAATTAAACAAGAACATCAGGGAAAAGGTTTATCAACAATTATGTTAAAACATTCAATGGATGTAATATTTAAAGAGATTGACACTTATAATGTACCAATAACAGAAATCAATACAACAACTGAAACAAATAATTTGCAAGCATTAAGATTATATAAAAATCTAGGATTTTTAGAAGATTATAACTATCCGCAATCATATTTACCGCTTGCAAACTAGACTTTTATAAAAAAATCAGTTAAATTAGTTGTATGTCAGGCATTGATATAAGACGATTTTTAAACAATTTCAATCAAAACAATTACAAATCTCCAATGATGCAATCATCAGGAGCCAGTAATAGTTTTGTATCTCAAACTACTCAAAATACAAAACCTGCAGAAGTTATTCAAAACTCAACAACATTAACACCAACACCCACTGGGCAAATCCAACAAAACGTTCAACTTAATACATTACAAAGCCTTGACCGCTCTATATATGCAAAAGATTTACTCCAAATGCCAAGAAATATGAATGAATTCATATACATGCTTCAACGAGGATTAACTCAAAGTCAGTTCAATCAAATGTTTGCAAATCAGCTTGCAGCACAAAGAAATTCCTTGTCACAACTTCAAGCTCAGATACTTGCACAATTACAAGGCTTAGATACATCAATATCAAAAGAAATGGTAAATGTTCAACTTGCAGGACAACTTCAAGCATCATTAAAAAATCTTGAGATTCTATCAGGTGGAATGATAAACCTTGCCGATATTTCTATACTGTTACAAAAAAATGGTAAAGAAGCGCTAACTAAACTGATAATGACAATGACTGAAGCCTCAAAATCAGGAGTAACAGACTTAAGCCAGATGAAAGAAATGGCAAAATTAATAAACGCAAGCATTTCAATTGCTGCAGAAAACAATCCTCAAAAAACATTAAAACTGCTGCTAATGCTATATTTACCTTGGCTGCCTCTGGAAGACGGTGTGGGATTTGATCTTGAAATAGAGTCCTCATCTCCGGAACATGAAGAAAGTGACAGTATATTAACGATAACAATAACAACTGTAAACTTTGGCGCCGTTATTGCAACACTGATATTAGAAACCTCTAATTCTGTTCAAACTTCAATAGAATGTAATGAAAAATTTCCAATCAATGAACTACAACTTAGAATTGATAAGGATAAAAAACATTACGCCGTTGATACAGTCACAACATTCAACGTTAATAAAGATATAAAACCACAAACTCAAAAAGCAAGTGCCAATATAAATATGGCTCAAACTACAGAAATAAATCCATATTTACTTCTAACAGCGCACTCCATAATAAAACACGTAATCGATATCGATAATAATAAAACTCTTGGAATCACATCTCATACAGATATTTTATAATATTTCTATTTACATTTTTTAAAAATAGCACTCAAAATAGCAAAATTTATTCTTTTCTACTTTTAAAACATAAAACCTGATTTGTAAAACAAAAACTTTACAAAACCCTGAACGATTGATATAATTGTATACAAGGTTAATGTGACTATGGATTAAGGGGTTAATCCAAATAAAAATTAAATAGATAAAGGAGTGTTAATATGGCAGTATTACCAGTTAGCAGTATTAGTGTAAGGAATAATGGAATAGCTTTTCAAGGAAAGAAAGAAAACAAAAAGGAATTAAGACAAGAAAACGTAGCAAATAAAATGGTTACAGTACCGGTAGCAGTATTGATGGCGCTTGCAACAACATCTTTGAACGCAAAAGAACCAACTGCAAGAGATTACGACAGAAACATTGATCAAACTGAGCTGATGGCATATGTTTCAGCTAGTGAAGGAAGACCTGTTTCACAAAGTAGTATTATTACATCTCCAAAGACAAATATTTTAGATGAAAAATTTATTTATAAACAAATGAACTTCAATTCTGGCGGAAAACAATATACAATGTATTTCTCTGATATGAAATCTTCAACTAAAATCAGAAAAAATGTCATCTCAAGTATATACGTCATTCCTAAAGACCATAAAGCTGTAAGAAATGAAGACTCAGAAATTGAATATAACCGCCCACCACTATTCAAAAAACTGATCGTTCATATGGATGGAAATCCAGATAAGGCTTTTGGTGGAGCTTTAGTTGAAGAAATAACTTGCGACTCACAAGGTAAAAATAGAAAGATTATCCAAAAAGAAATAAAATTACCTGATGATGTTACAAACTATTTACTTGACTTATTAGCAGGCGATACAGAATATAAATTATTAAACAGCTTACAAAATGTTTATGAAAAAGTTTCTAACATGAACATTCAACAACCAAAAGTTATAGAATCATTTAAAGACTGATCGATGTAAAAAAATGTAACAGAATCCAAACTTATTGAATTTGACTAAAATTTCATGTTTTTTAATCATTATAATTAGAAAATTCAGAGAAAGATATGGCTTTAAATTTAGATAAAGACAGCAAAATAGAAAAACAAATAGTAGCACAAAACAGCCCAACAACGCAGGCTGCAGCTCCTACTGAAACAAAACCTCAATCTAAGCCTGTCGATATGAATATGGGAACTCAGGATACTAAGAAGAATCCTGTTGTACAAACTATTTTGGATCCTGATTTTCAAAAATTATCAGCAAAAGAAAAACTTAAAGTTTTAAAAGAACAATATCCGAATATTGATCCTAAAACTTTGTCTGAAACACTAAATCAAGTTGAAACAACAATACTTAAAGACAAAACAGAAAATTCCCCTTCTGCGAAAAATTTACCTGAAGAAGAATCGTTGTTAAATCAATATGCGAAAAATTTGGAAGCTGAAACAGGAAAGCCTCAAACAATTGATGATGTTATTAAATCATTAAAATCAATTCCTGAAAATAAACTGACTGATAGTGATAAGAAAATCCTTAATATAATCCAAAAATATCAAGCAAGAAAAGATCAACCATTAACAACTAAAGAAATTACAAATTTCCTTAATGAAAACAGTGAAGAAATTTCCAATTTAATTCCGAAAGAAGTTGTAGAATCAGCAGAATGGAAACAAAAAACACCACAAGAAAAAGCTGATATAAGAGTTGATGCAATTCTTAATAAGATGATCCCTGGATATGAAAATTTTTCAAACAAAGAAAAAGCAGGAATGCGTCAAAACTTCTATGAAAAAATCGGTCAAATATTAGTTAAAGACTGGAATTCACTTGATCACATAGATAAAAAATATAAAATATCAAATTTCGTAATAATGATGGAAGCTATGGAAGAATCCGGCAAGCCATTAAATGAATTATTGAACTTAAAGGAAGCTGACCGAAAGGAATTAGCATTCAACTACATTACAAATCACGCTTTGGATGCAACAAGTATTGATCGTGTTCAAAGCAGAGAGTGGATACACCTATCCGGAACAGCACAAATCAATGAAATTATTGATAATTATTTAATATCACAAAATCCTGAATTCAAAAATTTTCCTCCTGAAAAACAAAAACAATATAAAGATGAAATTTTAAATAAATTCGGAAAAACTTTTTGTGGGGATAAATGGGAACAAATGTCTTCTGCAGCTAAAGATTTAAAATTTCAACAAATAGCAGTAGAATTTAGTGTAATAAAATATTCAGGTCATACACTAGAAAGCTATACATCGCTTCCCGTAAGTGAACAATTTAAATATCAAAATGAATACGCAAAAGACGTACTAGGGCACACTCCAAGTGACCTAGAACTTGCTCGCCAAGAATATGAAATACAAATAGGACATGCACCTAATAAGGCAGAGCTTAAAGATTATTTATCAAAGAAACAAAATCCAACTGAAGAAGAAAGACATATATTACACCGACTCAAAATCGAAGAAGAGCTTGGGCAAGATTTATCATCAACTCAGGTGCCAATCGAAAATGAAACTGTTGATTTTACAATAGAAACTAAATACAACAACGATATAATGGCATATTTAGAAAACGAATTTGGATTATCCAAATTAGGACTAACACCACAAGAATATGCCAAACAACATTCTGAGGAAATCGAGGAAATAATAAAACATACTGAAGATCCACAATTACTACAACAATTCAAAACTCTATTTGGTTTAAGTAATAAGAAAATAAAAAAAATTAAAAATATAAACCAAGCTATTATTGCTAAAATGTCAGAAGTAGATGCAAACCTAAAAAATTCCAAAAATTCTGTTGAAGCTGATAAAAATATAGATGAAAAAGACAAAATGCGAAAAATGGCTATTGACTTTGAATGTAATGATTTAGCTCATAAAGATATTGAAATTGCAGCAGAGACAATTGCATCATTAGCTACAAGATTTGGTAAGGAGTTAGCTATCGACCTTCAAAAAAAAGACACTAAAAATTCAATGGCCCTTGGTAAGGAATATAGTGTAACCGCTGCAAAAAGTATCAACAAAAACTATGATACTAAAGATGGTGAAGCTATAGCAGCAGCTGCTGTGACTTCATCAGAAGTTCCACCAGCTGCACAAGCAGTATTCGCTCAAGCATTCATTGAAACTGCCGAAAATGATGATATCAGAACCCAACACAGTGAAGCACTTTCAAGCTTAGGTAACGTTAATGTTCTTGAAGGTCTAGCTGCTGCATCTAATTCTGTAGGCGCAAAATCAAGAGCTAAATACAATTCTCATATCGATAATGCTATGCAGAGTTTACCTCCTGCTCAACAAGCAACAATAAGAGCGGCAAGAGAATCAGGACAAATTTCTGAACAAACTTTATCTCAAACAACTCCGGTAAGTTCAACAAGCAAAACACAAGCTACTCAAAACACTAAAAATACAAATAATAGCGGGTCACAAACTCAAGCTCAAACTCCACAAGTTCAACCGCAAACCCAAACCGGAATACCAAATGCATTAAATATTCAAAATACAATAACAACACCAAAACAAACTATTGTTCAATCTCCTGTAACTTCAATAGACAACAAAGCTTTAATAAACAGCACCCCAAGTACTAAAAATTCAAACAAAACTTCTGTTAAAAATAAATCTGCAGGTAACTCTAGCAACGAAACTTCAACAAAATTATCCGCAAAAGAAACTAAAGAACTTACCAGAAAAGCTGACGAATTACTCGATAAAATAGAAACATTTAGAGAAACTCAAGCTGAAAGTATTAAAGAATGGGAAAAAACCCACAATGAACAAAAAATAAAAGAAGCTGCATCAGGTCTGGCTATTGATAAATCTAAAGACCTTGTAGCAAATCTAATTTCAGAAAGTGAAAATACGCTTCCTGCAGGAACTAAAGAAGAAGTAAAAGTATTCCTTGAAACTCTATATGAAAAACAAGGTATAAATGCAATTTACTCAATATTACCGGAAGGCAAGAAGATTAAATTCATAGAAATGATTGCACTATCCGGCAGCTCTGATTCAATCAATGCACTTGCAAACGCAAACAAAGATAATAAGCAGGTAATTTTAACCTTATTCCAATACAGTCAAGATACCAATCTTATTAAATATATGAGAACCGAAGATATCTTAGATCTTTACTTAAAAGGTAAAATTACAGATGTGAATTTAATTAAAGATAATTCTGAAGTTTTAGCCAAAATTATGGAAATAAGACTTAAAAACGGTACTCAACCAAGAGAACTAAAAGGTCTGTTTGTAATGCTAAAAGCTGAAGATCAAGGAGTTATACTGAACCAATATCCTGAAATGGCAGCAGAAATTCCAGGTTCGGACCAATGGAAAAATCAAAACAACACTCAAAAAACATCTCTTCAAAATCCGCAAGTTCAAACTCTAAGCCAAACAGAGATTAATAAAGAACTTACAAACAAAGCTGTGCAAAATGAAGAGTTTAAATATAATGATTTTGACTTTGGCTATCCTGAAGGCGCACCAATGGAATCTTCAACAGTTTCTAATTGGAAACTTAATAAACGTTTTAAGCCTTTCAGAGCCTAAATTTTAACGCTTAAGCTTGATTTTCAAAAATTTTTATGGTGTAATCTTCTTACAGCAAGATTTTCTTGCGAGTTCTATGGAAAGAAGACAATTTAAAATTGCCGAAAGAAATTAAATTAGCTAAGTTTGCAGGTTTTTGCTACGGTGTAAAAAGAGCCGTTGAAACCGTTAAAAAATTAAAAGCCGAAAACCCTGAACGTAACATTTGCGTGTTAGGCGAACTTATACATAATACGCAAGTTATTGAAGAATTAAACAATCTTGGTATAAAGTCTCTTCAAACATTACCCGAAAAAGGTGATGGAATTTGTGTTGTCAGAAGCCATGGAGAAAGCCCTGAAGTTTTTGAAAACATAACAAAAGCAGGTTTTGAAGTTTATGACCTTACCTGTCCGGATGTGAAAAAAGTTCAACAAAAAGCCATAGAACTGATTCAAGCAGGATATTATCTTGTTATAGTAGGAAAATCAGAACATCCTGAAGTTATTGCAATTAAAGCCAATGCAAACAGATTTGGAACTGATATCGTAGTAGCCACAGATGTTGAACAACTTAAACTTGTTGAAGAAGAGTTAAAAAAACATAAAAAAATTGGAGTCGTTGTGCAAACAACCCAAATGATTTCAACCCTAAATAACATTGTTGAATACTTAACTTCGATTGCAAAAGAATTAAATATCGCAAATACAATTTGCCAAAGTACTTCAATGCGTCAATCTGAAGCTAAAGAACTTGCAAAAGAAAGCGATTTGATGATTGTTGTAGGCTCAAAAAAGAGTGCAAACACTACTCACCTTGCAGAAATCTTAAAAGAGATAACTCCAACAATTCATATTGAAACAGAAAAAGAATTAGATAATTACACAGATTTAATTGAAAAATCTAATAATATTTCGATCACAGCAGGAGCATCAACTCCACAGTGCATAATAGATAAAGTTATAAATCACATAAATACCCAATCAAATGAATCACACTGAATTTAATTCAGAGTCTATCAATAAAATTATAGATTTTGAATCAAGTTCAGAATAACGAACTAAAACCAAAGAAAAGGAGAAAATAAAAAATGACACAAGTATTAGACGAATTCGAAAAACTATTAGAAGAAAGTTTTTCAACCAGCCATTCAGTAGCTGACATCGTAGAAGGAACAGTTCTTAGAAAAGAACAAGACGGTTATTTAGTAAGCGTTCGCGGCGCTAAAACTGAAGCTTTCTTACCTAACAGAGAAATCTCTTCAGCTGAAGATGCAACTCCTGTTGAATTAGGCGATGTTAAAGAATTCTATGTATTAAAAGAAGAAAATGATGAAGATGGTATGCTATTATCATTGAAAAGACTTGCATTTGCTCAAGCTTGGGCTCAACTTAATGATGCAAAAGTTCAAGGCGATACAATCCTTGCTAAAGTTGTTTCAGTTGTTAAAGGCGGTGTATTAGTTGACGTTGCAGACCTTAAAGGTTTCATCCCATCATCTCAACTTAGAACAGGCACTCCATTTGATGGTCTATTAGATCAAAAAATCGAAGTTAAAGTTCTTGAAGCTGATCCTAAGAAAAACAAACTTATCTTATCTCAAAGACAAGCTGTTGCTGAACAACGTGACCAAGTTGTTGACAACATTCTAGCTACTTTAGAAGAAGATTCAATCGTTAAAGGTGAAGTTGTAAGAATAGCAGATTTCGGTGCTTTCGTTGACATCAACGGAATCGATGGTTTGCTTCCTATTTCTGAAATTTCTTGGCAAAGAATTAAACATCCTTCAGATGTTATTTCTTTAGGCGAAACTTTAGAAGTTAAAATCATTAAAATCGATACAGAACTTAAGAGAATTTCATTGTCATTAAAAAGAATGGGCGAAGATCCATGGCAACAAATCGAAGGTCAATTCTCAGAAGGTCAAGTAATCACAGGTACTGTAAATAAAGTTACAGGATTTGGTGCATTCATCAACATCTTCCCAGGCGTTGAAGCATTGTTACCTGTTTCTGAAATGGCTGAAGAAAACGTTAATCCATTCAACAAATTCAAAGTTGGAGATAGCGTAGAAGTTCTTATCAAAAAATTCACTCCGCAAGAACACAGAATTGCGTTGAGCATTAAAGATATGAACAGCGACGAAGCTGCTGAATAGTTTTTAACAAATAATTCGTACAGCACAAAAAGCCATACTTATTGTATGGCTTTTTGCTGTAAATTATGATAAATTAAAAAACAAAAGGAATTTATATGAAAAAATTTATAATAACAAGCTTAATTTTATTTAGCTTTGCAACTTTAAGCTCATTTTCGGCTAACTCAGTCAATACTTCTGTGCAAATTCACCCTATATATAAATGTAAAGATGGCAACACTTTATACACGGTTAGTGATTTTAGCTTGCAACTCGATAAATGTAAAAATTTTAAAGCACGTAATAATCAAACAGCATATCAACATTGCATGGCGGAATATAATAAACATCTAAGTTTATACAAATCTGGCAAATGTAAAATTTCAGCCTCACAGCTTATAACTAATTATAATGATACTATTTGCTCTATGACATATTCCAAAACAGAGAATTCAATCAATGGCGTATTACATAGATGTACATCGCAAAAAGCATGTGATTCTTGTTTCATGAAACTGGCTAAATTTGTAAAAGCTAAACATCCTGATGTTCATTCATCTAATGAAGATTTAATAAAATATGGTATCAAATATATTCCAATTACAACAAACATAATTCCTTAAGTATAATAAAGTGGAATATTTTTTATCCCGCAAAAAATATCATGTTTATCTTTATTATGAATATGATGAAAATAACAAACTTAAAAACTTATTTTACAAAACCTTCAAAATGTTTTATACCAAAATGCAAATCACATTGCTGTATAAATGCCCCGCTTCCTGAAGATTTTTTACCAAAACATACCGATAAAATCCAAAGACAAATTTGGGGCGGATTTAATATGGGACAAAATGATCTGTTAGATAGTTATAATTCAGTAATCTACAGTACGAGACCTGTAATATTCATGGGATATGATCAAAATGGCAACATGTTGGCAACCATTAACCCTAAAGTTATGGCAGAATTACAACTAAAAAACATGGACGACGTTCACAACTTTATTAAGGATTTAGACTCAAGAAAAATTCTCAACTATTGTCCTTTTATCAAATCAGATGCAAGTTGTAGCGTATACTCAGAACGACCGCCAATTTGTCGCGAATTTGGAACTGCTCCCGGCAAAAAAAATGAATGCCCTGATAAATCTTCACGACTGGAAATTATAAAATTTAAATTGAAAGACTTTTACTCATTTCAAAAAGATGTATTTAAAACAATGTGGAGCCTTGTTCGTGGAAAAAATCCTATAAAATTTGAATAATCTTTACGCAAAAAATTTTTCATGATAGCATAGCTTCAGAAGTAAAATATGAAAAAAATTAAGAGGTAAAAATATGCAAGCCCGCAGAGCATCTAGAGAACTGGCATTCATCCTGTTTTCGCAATTTGACAAGAAAATCTCAAACTATTCAAAAGAAAATTTAGACGATATTATTCTTAAATCAGTAAGAATTCTATCAAGTACAGCAAGCGACACACTAAAATTATCATTAGGTTCGCTGGTTGATATGAAAAACAAAATCGATGACTATGAAGCAGAACATGAAATCAATTTAAACAGACCAATGGAAGCTTCTAATATACCTGTACCTCTACCATTAACATCTGATATGACAGGTAGAATTGATGAAATGATTGACGTTGCAGAAAAAGCATTGCTCGCGTTAGAAATCGCAGAATTTGCAACACTTGAATCAGAAGGTGAAGTAAAAAATTATGCAATCAAAATTGCAGAAACTTTCCAACAACACAATGAAGAAATCGACGAAATGATTAAAAACTATTCTACAGGATGGGACTTTGACAGACTTGTAAAAATGGACAAAGACATTTTGAGAATCGCAATTGCTGAACTTTTATATATAAAAGAAGCACCAATGAAAGTTGTAGTAGATGAAGCATTAGAACTTGCGAAAAAATATTCAACAGATGATAGCTCATCATTCATTAACGGCGTACTTGGAAAAGTGATTGTTGAAAATGGTGTAGCATAAAAGTTTATAAACGAATAAATAGAAAAGACCTTGAGGATTTCAAGGTCTTTTTTTATTTTTGTTTTTCTCTTATAACCAACTCATAACCGAGGTAATCTAAAATTTCCTGAACCGTTTGAAACTTAACTCGTTTCTTATTAAAAGAATTAGAAAGTCCACCTTTTACTGGAACATCATAACCAAGTTCCAATAACTTTACTGCCAATTTCCTCATAGACAGCCCTTTGCGAAATAATAGTATTCTAATCTCTTCATAAATATTTAACATAAGAACAGTTTATTGTCATTTTGGTTAATTGACAAAATTATAAATTACTGTCATTATATAAATGACAGTAACATAATTTAGATAACATATATTACAATAAACAATTATTTCACTATGAACAAAACAAAAACACCCCCTATAGAATATTTTAATGAAGAAGATGATATTATTTTACCGGACACTATATTCGGCGAAATTTACTACATAAAATGCATTTTAACAGATATAATTAAAAACCCCGATAATACTAGACATAAATTACAACTTCTGCGAAGGCAAATAGGTTTCTTTATCCGATGGCAAAAAACTAAATAACAGAACAAAAAAGGCGGGCTTGTTTTCAACAAGCCCGCCTTCAATATTCAACTTTATTTCAAAGAATCTTCATAAATTTTACGAACCACATCACGAGAATTTCCGCAAGGTCCAATATTTATTAAACCGTCTAAAGATGGTGTATTAAAAGCCAAATCTGTCAATTTTTCAACATCATCGGCACTAAAGCCCATATCGTTTAGTTTTTCAGGAACATCAACTGATTTTAACCAAGCATAAACACCATCTGCAGCCTTTTGAGCTTCAGATTCATCACCTGTTAAACCGGAAACAATCGGAGCTAAAATATCTGCAAGGGTTGCAGCTTTTTTAGGATAGATTGACTTAACAACCGCAGGTAATAAAATTGCCAAACCTAACCCGTGCGCTAATTCAGGCTTAACAGCGCTCAACGGATGCTCAAGTGCATGAGTATAATGTAATAAACCGTTATCAAAACTTACACCACCCATCATAGCCACATATGCAAGGAAATATCTTGCTTCTAAATCGTCAGGATTTGCAATCGCTTTTGGCAAATATTTTGCTACAAGTTCAATCACCTGCTTAGCCAAAGAAATTGAATAAGGAGATGCAACAGCAGAAGTTGCAGCCTCTATAACGTGATTAACTGCATCAATTGATACATATCTTGTTTGTTTTGGTGACAATTTTGTCATCAATTGAGGATCATCAATTGCATACATAGGATAAATACAATCATAAGCAATTGCAGGTTTAAAATTCTTTTCCAAATTTGTAACAACCGCAAATCTGTTAGTTTCGGTACCTGTACCGTGAGTCAAATTTATAGAAATAATCGGCGCAGCTTTTGTAGGCGCAAAGGTGAAATCATAAATATCTTCTGCAGTTTTATCAGGATATTCCAATAAAATAGCAACTGATTTACCTGCATCAGTCGGAGAACCTCCACCAATAGCAATAACAGCCTTTGCTCCGAAATCTTTTGCTAATTTAGCAGCAGAATTAACATGTTCTGTTGTAGGATTTGGAGTAACTTGGTCATAATTAACATAACCGATCCCATTATCTTTCAAAGCTTTTTCTACAACATCCCAGGCGCCTGTTGCTTTATATGCGTTTCTACCTGACATAACAACAACTTTATCAATTCCTTTTGACTTAATATCTTTTGCTATATCATGAATTTTTTGAATTGCTCCAACTCCAAAATATACATTGGTTCGAGTTCTAATCTCTCTTACTTCATTGATATTAATGTCCTTTTCCCACATAATAAACTCTCCTTTCTATAAACCATTAAATAAACCACAAGAATTATAAAGTGGATAAAAGATTTTTTCAAGCAATTCTAACACCAAAAATAAACTTTATAAAATTTTACAAAATATAGCCCAACTGTACAAGGTTTGGCATGTTTGTTCTATAATCAAGTAAGAGGTTAGATTTGAAACATTCAAAACTTACATTATTAATATTTATAGCACTGATTTTAGGTGTATTATTCGGTCATTTTTGCCCCCACATTGCGGTTAAGATGCGAACTTTTGCCGTTATCTTTTTAAGAATGGTAAAAATGATTATTGCACCGTTGTTGTTTGCAACCTTGGTAACAGGTATTGCAGGACACGGAGATACTAAAAAACTTGGAAAAATCGGAATTAAAACGATTGTTTATTTTGAAATTGTCACAACACTTGCCTTAATAATAGGGCTGACAATGGGTAATATATTTAATCCGGGAAAAGGTTTTGTTTCTGGAACTGTTGCAAACCCTGAACTTCTAAAAGAAGCCGGTTTGATGGCCGTAACAACTCCGCACACTTCGATATCAGAAATGATTATGAATATCTTTCCAACCAGTATTGTTGAATCAATGGCGGAAGGCAACTTATTGCAAATCGTTGTATTCTCAATATTTATGGCAATAGCAATTTGTGCGGTAGGTAAAAAAGCAAAACCGGTTATGGATTTACTTAATTCCGTTTCACAAATAATGTTTAAATTTACCGAATATGTTATGTATTTCGCACCACTTGGTATTTTTGGCGCAATAGCTTCAACTGTTGGTATGAACGGTTTATCTATCCTCAAAAACTATGCAAAAATTATTTTTTCACTATATACAGCACTTGCAGTATTTGTACTTTTGGTTCTTTTTATTGCCTGCAAATACGCAAGAATCTCATTAAGAAACCTTTTAAAAGCTATTCAAGAACCTGCATTGCTAGCTTTCTCAACAGCCAGTTCAGAAGCAGCATTTCCAAAAGCTATTGAAATAATGGAAAGATTTGGGGTTCCGCAAAATATCGTAAGTTTTGTTATGCCTACAGGATATACATTCAACCTTGATGGAAGTACGTTATACCTTGCAATGGCGGTTATTTTCTCTTCTCAAATATGCGGAATAAACCTTGATATTAACCAACAAATCTTAATGATGTTAGCACTTATGCTTACAAGTAAAGGGATTGCTGGAGTTCCAAGAGTATCTCTGGTTGTTTTGGCTGGAACACTCGCAAGTTTCAACATACCGCTAATCGGTGTAGCAATATTACTTGGTATTGATCAGGTTCTGGATATGGGCAGAACTACAGTTAACTTAGTTGGTAATTGTGTTGCTACAGTAGTTATCGCTCGTTGGGAAAACGCTTTTGATTATGATAAAATGAAATTATTTATAAAAGATTTTGATGCTGAACCAAAATTAATTACAGAAAATGTTACTAACGAAATAGAGGGACAATAAAATGGCAGAAAGTACTAAAACCGAGTATAAAAATACTCTTAATTTGCCTCAAACAACTTTAGCTATGAGAGCAAATGCTACTGTTAGAGAATTAGAAATCCAGAAGTTCTGGGAAGAAAATAATATTTATGAAAAAATGATTTCAAATCGTGATAAAACAAATGCTTTCGTTCTTCACGACGGACCTCCATATTTGAGTTCTGAAAAAATCCACGTTGGAACAGCTTTAAACAAAATTTTAAAAGATATTTTGATTAAATATAAATCTCAAAAAGGCTTCTATGCTCCTTACGTTCCAGGCTATGACGGACACGGATTGCCAATTGAAAACGCAGTTGTAAAAAATATCAAAGGCGGTCGTCACTCTATTACTGAAACCGAATTGAGAGCAAAATGCAGAGAATTTGCTCATAAAAACCTTAAAGGACAAGAATCTGAGTTCAAACGTCTTGGCGTTCTTGGAAACTGGGAAAACCCTTATTTAACTATCAATGGCGAATATGAAGCTGAACAAGTTAGAGTTTTCGGTGAAATGTATAAAAAAGGTTATATCGAAAAAGGTTTAAAACCTGTTTACTGGTGTGCATCTTGCGAAACAGCATTAGCAGAAGCCGAAGTTGAATACGCAGATCACACGTCAACTTCAATTTATGTAAGATTTAAATTCGAAGATGAAGCCTTAAATACAATTAAAAACTTTGCAGATATTGAAGGAAAAGATGTTTACGCAATCATCTGGACAACAACTCCTTGGACAATTCCTTCTAATATGGCAATTTCTATGCACCCAAGATTTGAATATACATTCTTTGATTACAAAGGTGATGTGTATGTTACAGCTACAGAACTTTTATCTTCATTCCTAAAAGACGTTGAATGGGAAGAAGCTGATATTAAAGTCCTTGGAACTTGCAAAGGTCAAGATTTAGAATTATTGAATACAAAACATCCACTTGTGGATAGAAAATCACCTATTATTTTAGGCGAACACGTAACACTTGATGCAGGTACAGGTTCTGTACACACTGCTCCTGGACACGGTCTTGAAGACTATGAAGTAGGTTGCAGATACAACATTGAAGTATTTTCACCACTTGATGGTGCAGGCGTTTGGACTGATGTTGTAGGAATTTCAGAACTTGTTGGAATTCCTTATTATAAAGGAAATTCTATGGTTATCGAAATGCTTCAAAACTGTGGAGCGTTATTAACTCAACAAGATATTCAACACAGCTATCCGCACTGCTGGAGATGTAAAAAACCTGTAATTTACAGAGCAACTCCTCAATGGTTTGTTAAAGTTGATAAATTTAGAAAAGAAACACTTGAAGCTATTCATGGTGTAAAATGGATCCCTGCAAGCGGTGAAAACCGAATCGGTAACATGGTTGAAAGCCGTACAGATTGGTGTATTTCACGTCAACGTGCTTGGGGGGTTCCAATTCCTATTTTCTATTGCGAAGACTGTGGAGAAGTTATTTGCACAGATGAAACAATTGAAAATGTAGCAAAAATGTTTGATAAAGAAACTTCTGATGCTTGGGTAAAATACTCAGCAGAAGAATTATTACCGCAAGGCTTTATATGTCCTAAATGCGGTAAAAACCACTTCCGTAAAGAAAAAGATATTATGGATGTTTGGTTTGATTCCGGAGTATCTTGGAGAGCCGTTGTTGAAAAGCGTGCTGACGAATTAGGACACACTCCTGTTGATATGTATCTTGAAGGTTCTGACCAACATAGAGGTTGGTTCCAATCTTCATTATTAACATCAATTGCAACCCAAGGCAAAGCTCCTTATAAAGAAGTTTTAACCCACGGATTTGTATTTGGTGAAGACGGCAGAAAAATGTCTAAATCTTTAGGCAACTACATTAGACCTGATGATATTATTAAAAACTACGGTGCTGATATCCTAAGATTATGGGCAGCTTCCGTTGACTACAGAAACGATATTAAAATCGGCAATAACATTATTGGACAATTAACAGAAATCTTTAAGAAAACAAGAAATACTGCAAGATTCTTAAGCGGTAACTTATTTGATTTCGATCCTGCTGTTGACTATGTTCAATATGATGAACTAAAAAATATCGATAAATTTGCACTTCATAAATTAAACAAATTAATTGCAGAAGTAACAGAAGCATTTGAAAATTACGAATTCTACAAATATTTCCAATGCTTACAAAACTTTGCCGCAGTTGATTTAAGTTCATTCTACTTAGATATCGTAAAAGACAGATTATACACAGCAGGCAAAAAATCATTGTCACGTAGAGCTTGCCAAACTGTTTTATTTGAAAACTTGATGGCACTTGTAAGAATTCTTGCACCAGTAATGCCTCACCAAGCAGAAGATATTTGGCAAAACATTCCTGAAATGCAACGTGGCGGATTAATTAGTATACTTCTTTCTAATTGGCCTGAAGTTAAATCTGAATGGAACAATCCAGAACTTGAAGAAGAATTTGGTAAAATTCTAAAATCTCGTGAAGTTGTTTCACGTGCAATTGAACCTTTAAGAGCTGACAAAAAAGTTGGAAGTTCTTTAGAAGTGGCAGTTTGGATTAAAGCTGAAGATTCATCAATACTAAAAGCAAATGAATCAGACTTAGCTGATATCTATATCGTATCTCAAGCAAATCTAACAGAATCTGCTCCTGCGGATGTTCTTAATGAATATTCAGAAGAAGGTTACACTGTTTGGGTTACAAAAGCTCAAGGCGAAAAATGTGTTCGCTGCTGGAAATACCGTTCATTAAATGATGATGGTATTTGCCAAGATTGCTTAGATGCAGTTAAATAATATAATTAAACTCTAAAAAAGCGCCGGATATTCAATCGAATATCCGGCGCTTTTATTCATAAATATTAACAATTAGGCAATTTATATTTTCACAGCCTTTTTCATAAAAAAGGTTAATGAAAATGGCTCAAATTATTCAAAGATTACTCCCTCAATATACAACATTACCAAGTTTCGACAGATTTACAGGTTTTGTTTTAGGAAACCAAGCTCAAATTTCCCCTCAAATCTTTGCAGAAGAATTTGGAAAAATACAGAAAACATATCTTATTAGTAAACAAAGAGATTTATTTTGCTCAGAAGCAGATATGCTTGCAACTAAACTGGTAGAAAATAAAAACAATGATTTTGCAGGTATAGTAATGAGTACTCTTTGTAAATTAACTCAATTCTTTCCTAACAAACAAGAACCGTTTGCAATAAAAGGCTATAACATTGCAAAATCTAATGGTGACTATGTTCATATGATGGCCAGACTTAATGATTTACGCAAAATTTATTACCGCCGTCCTGATAAATTATATAATTATGTTCAAGTTTTATATAAACAAGAAAAATGTCTAAAAGAATTAACGAATAAATACGAAAGTGCAGTAGGAACATTTCAAACCGTCAAACGTAAAGCTGCAACAAAAAAAGATTACGAGCAAATGCTTGCCCATGTTCAAACAGAAATAGGTAAAATTACTAAAAGAAAACACCCCCACGATGCTAAAGCAAAACTAATTTCGGCAAGAGAAATATTTGCACAAAGAGGTAATAAAAAAAATGTTGAATATATAAATATGTTGTTATCAGAAATTGAAGCAATGATTTCTTAGTTAAATTTAAAATAAGTTTACAAGAGGAAGAAAATAAATCATTTATGTAATATGATTTAGTTATACATAGAAAAGGAATACATATGCCGGTAACATCAAAAGAAACAAGAAGAAAAGTAGATGAGAATTTAATCCCACAAAATGTAGAAGCAGAAGAAGCTGTACTAGGAGCAATTCTGGTTAATCCAGAAACCTTGGCTAAGGTTTCTGATTCATTATTACCTGCAAGCTTTTATAAACCTGCTCACAGATCAATCTACGAAGCAATGCTTCAACTGTTCAATAATAATGATAATATTGATATCGTATCTGTTTCTGATGTCTTAAGCTATAGCGGTAAATTAGAAACTGTTGGTGGTCGCGCATATATAAATGACCTTGCAGAAAATACAATTACAACTTCAAACATTGCTTACTATGCTAAGATAATTCAAGAAAAAGCAGTTAAACGTGCATTGATAAATGCGGGTTCTGAAATCGTAAGTAAAGGTTATGATTTAGAACCAAGCGACAGATCTTTGGAACAAGCAGAAAAACTGATTTTTGAAATAGGTTCAAGTAAAGCAACTGCCGATTTAAAACACGTTAAAGACCTTGTTCTTGATACTTGGGACAGTATCGAATACAGATACAATCATAAAGATGAATTATCAGGACTAAGAACCGATTTCTACGAACTAGATTCAATGATGAGCGGTTTACACAGATCGGATTTAATAATTCTTGCAGCCCGTCCTGCAATGGGGAAAACAGCTTTCGCACTAAACATTGCACAGAACGTTGCTATTAAGGAACAAGTTCCTGTTTGTATATTCTCTCTCGAAATGTCAGCCTCTCAGCTGGTACAGAGAATGTTGTGTTCTTATGCAGAAGTTGATGCACAAAGATTAAAAACCGGTAATATGCTTCAACAAGACTTAGATAAGCTTGCAATGGCGATGAATGACTTTAGCCAAGCACCTATATATATTGATGATACAAGTGGTTGTACATTAACTGATATTCGTACAAAATGCCGAAGACTAAAAACTCAACAAAAAGACTTAGGCTTAATCGTAATCGACTACTTACAACTTATGGAAGGCGGCGGAAAAGATGACCGCTTACAACAAATTTCTGCTATTTCCAGAGGTTTAAAAATTTTAGCAAAAGAACTTGATGTTCCAATTATTACACTATCTCAGTTGTCACGTGCAGTTGAAGGTCGTAACGATAAACGCCCTATGCTTTCAGACTTGAGAGAATCAGGTTCAATCGAACAAGACGCAGATATCGTAATGTTTATTTATCGTGAAGATTACTATAATAAAGGAGAATCTGAAGAAGAAGAAAATGTAAAAGCATCTTCGAAGGGCTTATCAGAAGTTATTATTGCAAAACACAGAAACGGTCCTGTTGGCACTGTTAAATTGTTATTCCAAGGCAATATAACTAAATTCAAAAACCCTATTAAAGATGATTCTTTTGACGCATTCTAATCTTCTTTTAATAAGTTGTTAACTTGACAGGTTGCACTATCTTGAGCATATCCTGTTAGTTCTTCTTGCAAATTTTTTGCAGCTTTATCATCACCTTTATTCGCAGCATTTGTCTTTTTAACAATAGAATCAACTTGATTTTTTGAAAATGCACATTTTGTTTCAATGATATTTTGGTTTAAATCTTCACTAAAAACCATACTTTTTGTAACACATTTACCTTCTCTCCAACCCATAATAGTTTCAGTAGACTGAAGATGAAGAACCGGAGTGTTAGGATCTTCTGTAGGAATTTGTACTTTAAATTTTTCTATATACGGATTACATTTTTCTAAATTTTGGGAATAAGTATTGGAATAAGTTGCGGCAGTAACAACGCCAACTGCACAACTAAAAACAAATGCTGTTAATAATATTTTTTTCATTTAACTAACCTTTCATATGTATAAATTTCATTTTAAACAATAGAAAAGTAATTACAATAGAAAAAAGGGTTATCTATTAAACCAGATAGGCTAATTCTATCAAATCAAACACTAATAGAACATCTAGCCACGATATGGATGTAAAATCTTTGGATTATGTTTATCCCTAATATAATAGGGTTTACGCTTAGTTGTTTTTTGAACATTTCGTCTTCTGATTTTATATTTTTTATAATAATCTTGCGGAGTTAATTGATAAGAATTTGGAGCTCCGCCATTTTCTACATAATCAGCATAATTATATGCTTGATCAACATGTTCTTGAGGTTTATTTTTAGCAGCATGATAAGCATCCATATATGATTTTTGATACTTACCAACAGGAACCCAAGCTAACATTCCAAAAATCATAAATGCAAAAAGCACTACCCAAATTTTATGAATAAAACCTTCCATACAATTAATATAATAACAAATTACCTAACATATGTAAACAAACCCAAATTATAAATCTATTATTTTAAAACTCGGATAGTCTGAAGTTTCTTTATACATTTTTTCAGCATTTTTAATCGAATTACAGAACAATTCATTTATTTTAACTTCCTCACCATCAACAATTATTTTAGATTTTGGAATATTTTTTAGTATCTCAAATCCCTGTTCTCCGGCACCTATATATGGATCAATTGTACAAGAGAACTTTCTTTCTGAATCTATAGGATTTTGCTCATTATCAAGCAAATCTTCTCCATTAATATTTATTTGAAGAAGTTTATAAGTTTTGTTTTCAACATCCGATTTTCCGGTGATAGTAATATTTTGAGAGCATTGTATAAACCTTGAATTTCCTCTATCTCTATACATTCTGTTCTTTGTTGCATTCTCAAATACACTCTTAAGCTCAGAAACTGTAATTTCTATCTTTTCAATAGGCGAAGATGCACACATTACCTTATATAAGTCATATTTTGTTATAATATCACTATCTTCCAATCTTAACGGATACATCGTAAATCCAGTAGAATGAAACGCAATATCAGTATTTCCAACTTTTTTCATGTTATCAGAAATAAATGTTCCTAACGGACAAGGATCAGAATAACATTTAGTAAGATTTAATACTCTCTTGGCAACTTTCTTTTTCAATTGCGTCTTATCTTCATATTCAATAATAGGTTGTTCCAATTCAGATATAAAACTCAATTCCGAAACAGGAACCTCTTGAATTTCCGTAATCATATCTGATAACTTCATTTTATAAAGCGTTCTGGCAAAAGCTAACGGATAAAAAATATTATTTTCGTAATCCGGCGCAATCGGAGAATGTTCATGCCCGCCAATAATCAAATCAATAGTTATACCGTTATTTTTTGCAAAATTATATAAACTCTTACTATATGTATACCAATGATGATTCAGAACAATAATTTTATCATACGGCTCTTTAATATTTTGAATTAAATCAACAAAACATTCTTCAGGATTAGTCAATTCATATCCAAATTTTTTAGCACAAGAATTATTCAAACAAAAACCGGTTATCAAAATTTTTTTATTATTAATTTCAATAATTTTATATCTTGCAAGCCAATTAGCATAATCATTTAACTTACAATCAAAAAGATTTGCACTGATAATATGTATCCCTGCATCTTGAAACTTTTCTATGGTATTTTGTAAATATTCGAAATCACTTTTTTTAAAACCAAAATCATTATTACCCAAAGTAATAAAGATTTCAGAGTGAGGACGTAGCTCCTTCATTTTTAAATAGGCATTAACAGACAAGTCCTTATCATAAATCCCCTTAAACAAATCTCCGGAATCTAAAATTAGAAAAGGTAAATTATTGTTTTTTTCAAAATTATAAATACCGCTGAGTAATCGGCTCAAGTTACGACTTTCTTGATGAGAATCTGTTATTGCATAAATATTTATATTCACAATATCCCTCTTTTATTAGTTATAAAATAACAAAAACCCTTACCACTTGCAACTAAATTTATTACTGGAATGAAATCCAACACCTGTGATATAATCAAAGTATGAATGAAAAACTGAAAGAAAGTCTAAAACTTTTACCATCATTACCAGGATGCTATATTTATTATAATTCCGATAATGAGATAATTTACGTTGGAAAAGCTAAAATATTAAAACGAAGAGCTAAATCATATTTCAACCGCAAACACGACAGCGTAAAAGTAAATGTTCTAGTATCTCAAATAGACAGACTTGAATACATAATTACCAATACAGAAGTTGAAGCACTAATTTTAGAAAGTCATCTAATAAAAAAACATAAACCTCGTTATAATATTCTACTAAAAGATGATAAAAAATACCCATACTTTTTAATTACAAACGAGGATTTTCCAAGAATATCAATTGTTCGCAAACGTAATATGAACCCCGAAAAAGGAAGATATTACGGACCTTATACAAACATTAGAGCAATGCATTCTACATTAGATTTTTTAAAAAAAATTTTTCCGTTAAGACAATGTAAAACACCTAAATTTACAAGTCGTCCTTGCCTTTATTACCACATAGGAAAATGTCTTGCACCATGTCAAAACATGGTCACAAGCGAAGAGTACAAAACCATTGTTCATCAAGCAGAATTATTCTTATCCGGCAAGCAATCTGAATTAATGAAACAACTAATGGCACAAATTCAAAAATACTCAGATGCACAACAATATGAAAAAGCTGCGAGATTAAGAGACAGCTACTTCGACTTGCAAAAAACACTCGAAAAACAAAAAGTTGTATACGAAAATACTAAACTGAACGAAGATGTAATATCTCTACAACACGAAGATGGTATTCTGGCTATCGTAATTATGATGATTCGTGAAGGTCGATTAATTGACAAAAAAGATTTCACTTATGATGTCGAAGAAGAAGATAAAACCGAATTTTTTGCAACATTCTTTAAAGAATACTATAATACTTTATCACTTGAATTTCCTGATAAAATTGTATCTAATGAACTCGAATCCATAGGAGATAAAAATTTATATGAAGAATGGCTAAAAATTATCTCAGGCAAAAAAGTAAAAATAAGCTACGGAAAATCAGCTCAAGGTAAAGAACTACAAATGCTGGCAGATAAAAATGCAAAAGTAATTCTAGATAATGCTAAACTATCTAAAATGTCAAAAATTAGAGATGACTTCAATAATATTGGATCTTATCTGAAAGAAAAATTAAAGCTTAATAACTTTCCATACCGAATTGAATGTTATGATATTTCCCATATTCAAGGTACAAATACGGTTGCTTCAATGGTAACATTTATCAATGGATTAAGCAAAAAATCAGAATATAAAAAATTTAAAATTAAATCTACAGAAGGGAAACCTGATGACTTTTTATCAATGAAAGAAGTTTTAACCAGACGACTATCCCGATTGGGCGAAAAAGGTTGGGATAAACCTGATTTGATAATTATTGATGGTGGTAAAGGTCAACTATCAAGTGTTATGCAAATTGTCAAAGAAATGGGCATAACAGGAATTGATTTTGTCAGCTTAGCAAAAAGACAGGAAGAAGTCTTCCTGCCTAATAACTCGAAATCTATACTTTTACCTAGAGAATCAAGTGCGCTTTTCTTAATTCAAAGAATCAGAGATGAAGCGCACAGATTTGCAATAACTTATCATAGAAAACTCAGATCAAAAAAAAGTATTCAATAAGTTAAATTTATACATTGCTATCCGAGTCAGTATCTAAATCAGTATCAGTATCAACATTTTTAGCATCTTCAAATCTAGACAAATCAACACGTCTTCTTCTTTGTTCTGCTTTTGTTTTGTCGATACCAGTAGATGTCATATCTACGCTTAGATCATCATCAGCACTTTCAGCTCTACGTAATTTAACAGTAGCAACAGATTTTTTGCTTTCGTCTTCCTCTTGTTCTGCTGCAATAGCTTCTTTAAGGATTTTCCAGTGTGCTTCTAACTCTTTATGGATGTTAGTTCTATCTGCCCATCTTTTTACGTATCCATCTTCATTTCCTAAACCGCCTTCAATTTTTTTACCATCATTGATAGAAAAACAAGCTTCAGAAATACCAATACATACAAAAAAGTGAGGTTCACCAACAGCTTTAGGATCCATATACACTTTTAAATTGTTATATCTGTAAGCATATGATTTTGCATCACCATACTTATCGGACATAACATTGATTAGGAATTCAGTTAATGAATTACTAAATTTTGAAATAGAATTTGCCTTTGCCATTAATATATTCTCCTTGTTTATTAATTGTTCAAACTATGAATCGGAGCCGGAATTCGTCCACCTCTTTTAACGAAATCGGTAGAAGAAAGTTCATTTATTGGAATAATAGGTGCTTCACCTAACAATCCGCCATATGAAATATTATCACCAATAGTCTTTCCGGCTGCCGGAATTATTCTTACTGCTGTAGTTTTTTTATTTATCATACCAATTGCCATTTCATCAGCAATAATACCTGCAATTGTATCTGTCGGAGTATCTCCGGGAATAGCAATCATATCAAGACCAACAGAACAAACTGAGGTCATTGCTTCTAACTTATTAAAAGTTAAATAACCTTTGGTTGCAGCCTCAATCATTCCTGCATCTTCCGAAACCGGAATAAATGCCCCAGATAAACCACCAACATGCGAACTTGCCATAATTCCGCCTTTTTTAACAGCGTCATTAAGCATTGCCAAAGCAGCAGTTGTGCCATGTGCTCCAGCATGTTCTAAACCCATTGCCTGAAAAATCCCTGCAACACTATCTCCTGGAGCAGGCGTAGGAGCAAGTGAAAGATCAATAACCCCAAATGGGATATCTAACCTTTTTGCCAATTTTCTACCAACAAGCTCACCTGTTGAAGTAATTTTATATGCAATTTCTTTAATTTTATTAGCTAGCTCACTCATATCAGCATCTTTTGGAAGTGCTTCAACAGCAGCTCTCACAACACCTGGTCCAGAAACCCCGACATTTAAAGCACATTCAGGTTCTCCAATACCACAAAAAGCACCCGCCATAAATGGATTATCACCCGGAACATTACAGAAAACAACAAGCTTTGCAGCACCAATACTATCTTGGTCTTTTGTCATTTCTGCTGATTTTTTAATAATCTCAGACATCTTCAAAACAGCATCCATATTGATACCGGCCTTTGAAGATGCAACATTTACAGAAGAGCAAACTCTTTCTGTTTTAGCCAAAGCTTCAGGGATACTTTCGATTAAAAGTTTATCGCCTTTTGTACAACCCTTCTCTACAAGAGCAGAGAAACCGCCGACGAAGTTAACTCCAACTTCTTTTGCTGCCTTATCAAGAGTTTGAGCTATTCTAACATAATCAGGATTAGTGCAAGCTTCCCCAATTAATGAAATTGGAGTCACAGCAATCCTTTTGTTTATAATAGGAATAGAATACTCATCTGCAAGCTCATCTGCATATACTACAAGATTCTTGGCATATTTTTTAATTTTATTATAGATATTATCGCAAACCTTATCAATATCTTCTGAAATACAATCTCTCAAGCTCAGAGCCAATGTCACAGTCCTGATATCAAGATTGTGTAATCTAATCATATTTATAGTTTCTAATATATTTTGTTCGTTAATCATATTTTATTTCCGTAATCCTAATGCTGACGATACATTCCAATCTTTTACTTTTATCTTTAACTCAACTCTTCTGCTTTTGGTATAATCTTCTTGTCCGTTAACAAGAATCGGTTCGTTAAAACTTTTACCTTCAACAACAAGTTTTTTTCGAAAATCTTCTGCGAATCTTCTATTATAATTTGTTGTGAAAATATATTCTGCAACAGCATTTGCTCTTTTTAAACTCAAATCCATATTGCGTAAAAATTGTTCATCTTTTGAATTCACACCTGCAAACATTTGCGAATCCGTATGACCTTGCACAGTAATCTCTTCAATTTGACTAGCAAGTTCTTTATCAGTAAAAATTGTATCTATGTATATAGGTGCCAATTTATCCAATAATTTTTTACCTTTATCTGATAGAATATAGCTGTTCAATTCAAAAAGTTCTACATCAGAAATTTTTAAATCACCTGTCATTTTATCTATATCGGCATCAATATCAGATTTCTTTAATCCTTCTGTTATTTTCTCAGAAACTTCCATTTGCACTTGCTGCTGTTGAATATCTTGTTGTGAAAAACCAGTCATAGCAAGAACAAATAACGTAATAAAGATAATAGCCAAACCTAGCAAAAGGTCAGCCATTGTAACCCAAAAAATATTTCCGTTATCTTCTTCTTTATTTTGTTTTCTGTAAAATATTGCCATTTAACTTTCCATTTATTAGAATAATTCATCAACTACATCAGACTTAGTTGTAGAATTCAATGAAGCTTCCTTCAATTGTTTATTTAATTGATTCAATCCAAAAATCAAATTCTCAAGATAAGGCACCAAATTAGTTGCCATACTTGCGTTAAATGCTGTTTTAAACTGATTTGGCATTGAATTCATAAGATTTTCAGATGAATTATTTTGAATTTTAGTTTCTCTTAATAACTCATACAAGAATTTCTCTGCAGAAATACTTGCAAACAAAGAACCCATTATCTCTTGAATATAATTCAAAGGAGTTTTACACATTTTGTTATATAAAATTCTTTCAATCAAAAGATAAATAAGAGATGAACCTACTGCAATAACTGACACTAAAGCTGCAGTTTGCATACTTGTCATAAAACTTGATACAGAAGCAATAGTTTTTTCTTGAGTAGAAAAATCAATTCGCCCAAACGCAACAGCAATATTTAAAAAAGTAAATAACGGACCAAAACCTGTCAATACAGTCGGAATTGTCTGTATCATTTTAAAATTAAACTTAGAAGTAACTAAAGTTTCTTCATTGAAAAAATACAAAGGATCAACAGTTGTTTGAACACTCTGAACTGTAGATGAAACATCCTTATATTGATAATTTGCATCTTCAGTTTTTAATGCAACAGATTCAGAAAAAACCAAAGTGTTTTTAAACTCAGCCCAGACGGACGCAACATAGGGATTAGAACTCATCCAATTATCAATTTCTTTAAACCTGAAGTTTAAATCGTTTCTTTTAAATTTTGCCATAAAAGCAATCAAAACATTCAAATTTTTACTTGCAGACAAATAATTAGAGAAACAATAAATAGTCGACGCAATAAATACAGTCAAAACTATCAGTATTGGAATATCTGTTATAATCTTCAAAAAATCCATAATCCACCATCCTTAACTTACAGTATACCATAATACAAGGATTAGGGCAAATTTACTCAGAAATAAACTTCACTACAGCGTAAATATACTTACCAATAAGCATCAATACAAAACTTATAATTATATCATAGACAACCTTCAATCCACTTTGAGCCTGAATCCACCCTAAGATAAATGTACCACCCAACTGTTTAACAAGCGCAATAAAAGTCATATAAACGATTCCACAAAAATGAATAACCAAAACACCCAAAATTGCAGCAAATATCATATTCAAAAAAGAATATTTTTTTCGTAAAAGATTTCCAACAACTATAGTAGCCGGAACATACGCAAGAATATAACCCAACCCAGGCTCTGCTAAATAATGAATCCCTCCACCTAAGGCAAAAACAGGAATAATAAACAAACCGGCTATAATATAAAGCAACACACTGGTTAAAGCCATTCTCTTACCCAGCACAGAAGAAACAAACATAACAATTGGTATTTGAGGAATTATACTAAACCCAAAAATAAAATCTTCCGTAGTCAAAGATTTATTAGTAAAAACATCCAACGGAATTATATAATGCCTAAAACTCAAATTAACAAAAGTCGCACCGACTAATAGAAGAGAACAAAACAGGATTAACACAAAATTAACCAGCGGAATCCTTATCTTCCTCTGCTTTTTATCAAGTCTCTTCATTTTTGGAATCAATACTTCTTGCTTCATTTTATATCAATTTTACCATCTAAATCTTTTATAACTCTCTCGTATGGAACTTTAAACTCATCAAAAAATATATTTTTTGTCCACATAATCAATGCATCTTCATTGTTATCCTGATAATACCCCTTACGAGTTCCAAAAGACGAAAACCCGTATTTTGTATATAACCCAATTGCCGGATTATTACTAACCCTCACCTCTAAAGTAATGTATTTAATCATTTCAGTGTAACAATCATCAATAATTTTTCTCAAAAGAGCTTCACCATATTTTTTTCTTCGATGATCAGCACTAATAGCAATATTAGTTATATGAGCTTCGTCTAAAATATGCCAACAACCGGCATAGCCGACCAACTCATTGTTTGAATTAAAAAGCGAATAGTACCGCGCCAATTCATTATTTATTTCATTAAGAAAAGATTCCTTAGACCAATGATGATCGCCATAAGCGGATTCTTCAATTTTAATAACTCCGTCAACATCTTCCGGAGCCATTCTTTTTATAACAACAGTTTCCAATTCAGCTTGCATACCTAAATTCTATCACGAGGAATTCTAAGGTGCAAATTTTTAAATTTAACTTAAAATCAAACAAATATTTAAATAAAAATACACACATTAAAACATTTACAAAAATTTACAAAAGAATAAAAACTTTTGATTCTAATGGAGTTTTAGCATGTATCAGTAATTAGGAGTTGTGTGGCTATTTTATAAAAACATTCGACAAAAACATTGTTAAGATACGGTAAAAAACCCAATAAAACTGCTTGCAAACAAATATTTAGCAAGTACGATAGAAAATGACCGCATGTGTTTGCGGCAGTTTACCAAGCCGAAAAAGAGGAATATATGGCAAAAGACGTAATAGAACTAGAAGGTACAATCATTGAATCAATGCCAAATGCAATGTTCAGAGTAAAACTCGAAAACGATCATGAAATTTTGGCTCACATATCAGGTAAAATCAGAAAAAACTTCATCAGAATTTTACCGGGTGATAAAGTAAAAGTGGAAATGACTCCATATGATTTATCAAGAGGTCGCATTACATTCAGACTAAAATAATCCGAATTGTATGGCTTCATAGCAAAAAATCTCACGTACAAACATTATATAAAAAGGAAAAGAAAATGAAAGTTAGATCATCAGTAAAAAAAATGTGTGAAAAATGCAAATGTATCAAAAGAAAAGGCAGAATTGCCGTAATTTGCGAAAACCCTAAACACAAACAAAGACAAGGTTAATATAACCAAACTAACTGTGGAACCTGCGCACAAAGTCGGCAGGTGGTGAGGAAGGATTTATGCCTCATACACAAAAAAATCTAACACCCGGTGCAAATAAGGAAACTAAATCTCCGAAGTTGCACAAAAGCCAAGAAAAGGAGAAAATTAAAATGGCAAGATTAGTAGGGGTAGATTTACCTCGTAACAAAAGAATGGAAGTAGCATTAACTTACATCTACGGTATCGGACCTGCTAGAAGTAAAAAAATCCTTGAAGCTACAGGTATTTCACCAGACTTAAGAACAGACGATTTGACAGATGAAGATATTAAATTATTACGTAACGAACTATCAAATTACCACATCGAAGGTGACTTGAGACGTGAAATTACAATGAATATCAAACGTTTACAAGAAATTGGTTCATTCAGAGGAATGCGTCACAAACGTAAACTTCCATGCCGCGGTCAAAGAACAAAAACAAACGCTAGAACTCAACGCGGTAAAAAAACCGGTCCTGTTTCTAAAAAGAAATAAGGTTAACAAACCCGGATAATTATTAAAAACAATTAATTAATAAGTAACAAAATAAAGGATAAAGAAATGGCAAGACCACAAAAAACTAAGAAAAAAGAAAAGAAAAATGTATTGCAAGGGGTTGTACATATTCAATCAACTTTCAACAATACAATTGTAACTTCTACTGATACTCAAGGTAATGCTATTGCTTGGGCAACAGCAGGTGCTTCAGGGTTCAAAGGAGCAAGAAAAGGTACTCCGTTCGCAGCTCAATCAGCTGCTGAAATGGTTGCTAAAAAATCAATCGATCAAGGTATGAAAAAAGTTGAAGTTCATATCAAAGGACCTGGTTCAGGTAGAGAAACTGCTATCAGAGCAATTCAAGCTGCAGGTTTAGAAATTACATTAATTAAAGATGTAACTCCTATCCCTCACAATGGATGCCGTCCTCCTAAAAAACGTAGAGTATAATCTACATAAATTTTAGGATTTAAAGGTAATCCGAATTATAATAAATGATAATAACCGCGGGGGCTTGCGAATTAGTCCAAACGCAAACCATAGATGCCCCGCACAAGAAAAGGAGAAAATTAAAAAATGTCAAGATATACAGGACCAACCAATAAATTATTTAGAAATAAAAAAGTTAAAGACTTGTCAAATAGAAAATTAACTTCATCTATGAGACAAACAGCTTCAGGTCAACACGGCGCAGTTAGAAAAAAACTTTCTGAATACGCTCTTCACCTTGCTGAAAAACAAAAAATCAGATTTACTTACCTAGTAAGTGAAAAACAATTCGTAAGATACTACAACGAAGCAACTAGAAGAAAAGGGGTTACAGGTACTATCTTGTTACAACTTTTAGAATCAAGATTAGACAACATCTTATTCAGAGCTGGTTTTGGTATCACTCGTAAACAAACAAGACAAATCGTTAACCACGGTCACGTTCTTGTTAATGGTAAAAAAGTTGACATCCCTTCTTACTTAGTTAAAGCAGGTGATGTTGTTACAGTTAAATCAAAAAGTGCAAAATACTTGAATGATGTAATTGGAATGATCGATATGGCTTGTGCTCCAGCTTGGATGACAATCAATAAAGATGAATTGAAAATTACATTTGACAGAATTCCTGAAAGAGAAGAATTAGATCCTGAAATCAAAGAACAACTTGTAATTGAGTTCTATTCTAAATAGGAATTGTAAGTAAATAAGCATTAGCTTAAATAACTAGCAATAAAGTAGATTTTAACTAGGAGAAAAAATAATGGAATTAAAAATTAAATGTGTTAATACAGCAACCAGTTCTGACGGTTCACAATATGGTAAATTTGTAATAGAACCGTTAGAAAGAGGATTCGGTACAACTATCGGTAATTCTTTAAGACGCGTATTATTATCAAGTCTTGAAGGTACAGCTGTAACCAGTGCAAGAATCGAAGGTATTACTCACGAATATACAGCAATTCCTGGTGTTTTGGAAGACGTAATCGATGTTATGTTAAATCTAAAAGGATTAGTTGTTAAAACTGATTCTAAAGAATCTCAACACTTAAGAATTGATGTAGATAAACCAGGTCCTGTATTAGCAAGCGATATTCAATTACCTGCAGGTGTTAAAGTTGTTAACCCTGATTGGTTAATTTGTACAGTAGCTGATGGTGGTTCATTCCATGCTGACGTTATTGTTGACTCAGGTAAAGGATATGTTCCGCACGATGTTCCAAGAGATGCTAAAGATGCATCAATTGACGTTCTACCTATCGATGCAACATTCATGCCTATCAAACGTGTAAGCTATAATGTTGAAAATGCTCGTGTTGGTGACGCATTAGACTTCGATAAATTAACTCTTGAAATCTGGTCAAATGGTTCAATTGATGTTCAAAATGCTTTAAGCCAAGCTTCAAACTTACTTATCGAACACTTTATGCAAATAGCTTCAATTACAGGTCAACCTGCAATTGCTCCTACTGTACAAATTGAAGAAACAGTAAGCGAAGTTGAAGAAACTCCTACAATGACAATCGAAGAACTAGAATTGTCAGTAAGAGCTTACAACTGCTTGAAAAGAGCAAGCATTAACTCAATGGCTGAATTATTGAAAAAATCAGAACATGATTTATTAAATATTAAAAACTTCGGCAAAAAATCATCTGACGAAGTTATCGAAAGACTTCATCACTTCGGTTTAGACCTAGCTCCAAGCCCAGTTGAAGAAGAAGATTTAATCGGATAATACAAATTAATTAAGTAAAGGATACTAAAAAAATGAGACACCAAACAAAAAAACATACGCTTGGTAAGGCGCAAGACCAAAGAAAGGCTTTGCTTCGTTCTTTAGCTACCGAACTTTTTGTACACGGTGAAATCACTACAACATTGGCTCGTGCAAAAGCATTGAAACCATATGCTGAAAAGATTATCACTCTTGCAAAAAAAGGTGACTTGAACTCAATCCGCCAAGCTGCAAGATATATCTATAATAAAGAAACCGGTAAATATATGGATTTAGCTTCAGGTGAAGTATTTGAAGCACCACAAGCTGATAAAAAATTAGCTTCTCAAACAGTTTTAAGAAAATTGTTCGTAGTTATCGGTAAAAAATACTCAGATAAAAAAGGTGGATACACTAGAATCTACCACTTACCACCAAGACGTGGTGACGCTTCTGAAATGGCACTTATTCAATTGGTGTAATTTCGGATGCGATACGCAATTTCGGTTCAGTATATCGGAAAAAATTATGCAGGGAGCCAAATTCAATTTGAAAATGGCAAACAGATAAAAGCCCCGACAATACAAGGAGAACTGGAAAAAGCACTCAGTACATTGATATTAAGCGGGCGTAAAGCTCAAAGCAATATGCCCGCAAAATATAATAATCGACCGATTAAAGCAATTTTCTCCGGAAGAACAGATAAAGGTGTGAACGCACTCGGTCAGGAAGTTCATTTTGACGCAGATGAAATGATTGTTGCTTCAAAGTTTCTCTACTCAATAAATGAAATTCTACCTGATGATATCTCTGTTACAAACTTGAGAAAAGTTGATGAATCATTTCATGCTCAAAAATCAGCTAAAAAGCGTCATTACAGGTTTGAATTTATAAACAGACGTTGTAAAAATGCTTTTGACAGAGATTTGTTGAGAGTAAAATATCCAACAGATGAAAATAGAATGCAAAAATCACTAAATTATCTGCTTGGAGAACACGATTTTTCAAGTTTCAAAAGTACCGGAACGCTTAACCCAAGCACTATTTGCATTATATATGAAGCGAAAGTTTCAAAGGTCGAAGATAAAGTGATTATCGATATTATCGGAAACAGATTTTTGTATAATATGGTAAGAACGATTGTTGGAACTCTTCTGGAAATAGAAGGGCACAACTTAGCTCCGGAACATATGAAAGAAGTTTTGGAAGCTAAAAACCGTACAAAAGCGGGAAGAACAGTTAGTCCATATGGATTAACACTAATGAAAGTAATGTATTAAAACAATATATGGAGAAATGCAATGAAAACATATTCAGCAAAACCTCTTGAAGTTGAAAGAAAATGGTATGTAATCGATGCAGAAGGCGAAGTATTAGGTCGCTTGGCTGTTAGAATTGCTAACATTTTAAGAGGAAAAAACAAACCTGAATACACTCCTAACGTTGACACAGGCGATTTCGTAATCGTTATCAACGCTGAAAAAGTGAAAGTTACAGGTAAAAAAGAAACTGACAAAATTTATTTACATCACACAGGTTATCCTGGTGGATTAAAATCAGCAAGCTTTAAAGAATTGATGGAAAAAGATCCTAGAGTTATTATTGAACATGCTGTTCGTGGTATGTTACAACACAATACTTTGGGTGCTGAACAATTCAACAAATTAAAAGTTTATGTTGGACCAGAACATCCACATGCAGCACAAAAACCTGTTACCTTGGAAAAGGAGGCTAAATAATGGCAGATAAAGATATTATGGCAACAGGCCGTAGAAAAACATCTATTGCAGTTGTTAAATTAGTTAAAGGAAGCGGTAGAATTTTCGTTAACGGCAAAAAGTTAACTGATTACATTGGTAACAGACCTGCTATTGAAATGTTAGTTTACAGACCTTTAGTTTTAACAGAAACTCAAGACAGATATGATGTTAGAGTTAAAGCTGTAGGTGGCGGTGTTGTTTCTCAATGCGGCGCTATCAGACACGGTATTTCAAGAGCATTGGTTAAATCTAATGAAGAATTCAAAAATGTTCTTAAACTTGAAGGTTTATTAACAAGAGACCCACGTGTTAAAGAACGTAAAAAATACGGTAGAAAAAGAGCTCGTAAGAGATTCCAATTCTCAAAACGTTAATTCGTATACTTGTTTATCAAGTTATCAAGAATATCGAAAAAAGCGGTTCCAATGGAACCGCTTTTTTCATCCTTTAACTAATAACATTTTTAAGCTTGTTATCTTTCACATTGAAATCATATTGAGCTTCTGTAAATCCTGCAACATCGTCTTTTATAGTAATACTTCCTTTTATAAGATTACCATCTTTATCATAATACATTTCTTGAATAAATCTACCATTACGATATTCAATTTTCTTTTGTCCGTCTTTCAAAGGGTTACCGGCTTTATCACAGCCTTCATACACTGATATATGTCCACCATCTGAAGATCTAAAATTATATGGAGAACCTTGATGATATTCTATCAAACAACCATAGCCCATGTCTTCAATTTGATCCAAACTCGGCATTTGTGTTAATCCTATTGGACTTTTTTCCAATAAGCCTTTTACAGCTTTTGCAGGATGCGGTTCATTTAAAGCAGTTTCGATGTTTTGATTTGAGATTTTTTTTGTTGCAGATGAAAGGTCACTTAAAGCCTTAGCAATACCACCTTTCTGTGCCACTGCGATCTCAATACCTTGTAGTTGCCCGAGCTCTGATTTTGTAGTTTTAGTAGTTGCAGTAGTTTGTGTTAAATCACCATTAAAATTAATTCCATTCATAATTTCGAATCCTCCGTTTCTTAATTTATGTATTTGAACTTCACTCGTATATTTACATAAAAAAATATTCCTTTATAAAATTGCTAAAGTTTTTAGAATTTAAAATACTAAACGATAATGTATCAGTATTAACAATACATTCCAGCTTAATAAAAGTTAATATATAATACCTTTAAATACTAAATATACCAAATAAAGAATTATAAATTGTAATTATGAGTATAAAAAAAGAATTAGGCAAAAAAATAAAAACTATCAGAATAAACAAAGGATACACTCAGGAAAAACTTTCTGAAATGGCCGGAATATCACAAAGAGCCCTAAGCAGCATTGAATTAGGTGAAAACTTTGTAACAGCTGAAACGTTAGATAAAATATTAATTGCTTTTGACATAACAGCAGAAGAACTCTTTGCAACTAATCAATTTAAAGAGCCACATGAGCTTTTGACTTTAATAAATAAAAATATTGCATTGATTGGTAACAATTCTCAAAAATTAGAAATCATTTACAACCTAACTAAGAGCTTAATTTCTAAGTAATATCTTTACACTTTAGATTTATGAATAGCTTTCAATAAGTTTCGAGTATTAAGAGCATCCAAAATTCTAAAATTCAACAAGTTTCTAAAATCGAACATTGCAGGTGTAAATGATGAAAGAGTTTTTTCATGAGAATCTCTAAGTTGTTTAACCAACTTTTTCGCTTTATCAAAATCTTTAATCAAACCTGTTTTAATATGGTCAGGTTTATATATTGTCCAAGCTTCATGAGGATAATATGTTGAACGACATTCATTAGTATTTTGGTTCACAAGCATTTCTTTAAACATACTATAATCCATATCATGGAATTCTTGAGTAATTTTATAAGTCCAAAGTCCTTGTTTTTCATAAGGGATCATTCTCTCAGGCATTGTTACTTTTGGAGTTGGTTCATAATCCAGCTTTAATCTTTCTTCCGTATATTTACGAGAACCAATACCTACAATGTGTATTGAATTACAAAATTCTTCCAGAATACCTAAATCCTCGGCATATTTTGACATTACATCTAAAAATGATGTAACACCTTTTCCTGTATCAATATAATCAGTAATAACCGTTTTCTTTCCGGTTTCTTTCATATGATCAACAATTGTTTGAGGATCGGCTTTAATTCTTTTCAAATATTTTCTATATGCAGCTTCTTCTTTAGGTGTTGGAGCTAACTTATCTTTTCTTGATATTTCTCGCGTAAAAATATCAGGCGCATACCAATTTTTTGAAAACGCAACAAATTTATAATCATCAATTCCGTCTTTCATCCAAAGGGCTGCATTTAAAAACCATTTTGGACTTCTACCAAGACAAATAATAGGATTGTCTTTGTATTTTGAATATATTTTGGAAGTTTTTAAAAATTCATCCATCAAAGTCTCAGATTGAAGGGGCATACTTAAAAATCTATTATCAATCATTTCTTCTTTTTTAAATTGTTTATTTTTGAAAAAGGTTGCATATCTTTTTCTAAATCTTCTTTTAGTATTATCACTCATAGTAATATACTCTTCATAATCAATATGCGGAACAGTTCTATTAGGATCAAAGAACTCACCAAAATGAATATTCGCATTGTATTTAAATGTACAAGGAATTTTACTATTTTGAACAGCATTTGTATTATTATTACTTATAGAATTTGTTTGATTATTTACAACAGGTAATTTTTGATAATTAGTAAACTGATTAGCGTAAATTCTTTGAATATGCATTTTTGCTCCTTTTGGATAATAAATTGTTACTATAATAAAACTGCACAAAACTTTTTTTGCTAAAAGTTTTGTGCAGAACTAAATCAAACTTAATATTTGAGTAGAATTTAAATAATCATTTTACCATTTTCATAAATAAGCTTACCATCGGCAAAGATTTTACCACCATTTTTCATATTCTTAATCAAATCCCAATGCAAACCTGAAACATTCTTACCACCGGTTTCAGGATAAGAAGCTCCGACAGCCATATGAATAGCACCACCGATTTTTTCATCAAAAAGAATATTACCTGTGATTTCCTGAATTTCATCGTTAGTACCAATAGCAATTTCGCCAATACCACGAGAACCCTCATCCATATTAAGCATAGCATTCAAAAATTCTTCACCTTTATCGGCTTCAGCTTTTACAACTTTGCCGTTTTCAATCCACAAATGCACCCCCTGTGCAGAATTGCCACGGTAATTTTGTGGATAGTCAAAATAGATTTCTCCATTGATACCGTCCTCAACCGGAGATGTGAAAACTTCGCCATCAGGATAATTATTAACCCCTGAACAACTAATCCATTTTCGACCTTCTACATTAAAAGTAATATCAGTTTTTTCACCTGTAATTCTAACTTCTTTAACATTATTAAGATAATTAGCCCATTCTGTTTGTTTTTTATCCAATTCTTTCAATTTTGCAACAGGATCATCCAAATCTAGATAACAAGATTTGAATAGAAATTCTGAATACTCATCGAAAGACATTTTGGCTTCTTGAGCAAGTGCATGTGTTGGAACATCTGCAATAACCCATTTTGCAGTACCATCAGCCGAACGTTTCATAAGCATTTCTGAAAGTGGTTTTGTAGCCTTACCACGACGAGCAAGCTTAGTTAAATCAGCTCTTGCCATATTTTTAGTATTAAGAGGAGCACCAATTGAAATATATTTATCTACAGTTTCATATTCTAATTTTGTAATCGGATCTACATAATCAAGCTGATCATCTGAAGCATATTTTAAAAACACTTCGGCTAAATCCCCAAATGATGTTCTAACCATTGGATTTCCGCCTTTTTCCAAAACTCTTTTATAAACAGCTTTAATTAAGTCTTTGGCATAAATTGATTCAGCACGAATCATAACTAAATCACCTTTTTGTACATCAGTTGAATAGTCGACAAGTACCTCAGCGTATTTGTCCCAAATTGTTTTTTGCATAAAAATTACCTCTCTTCAGGTAAATTTTATACTATTTTTCAACCAATGTAAATACACCGAAAGAAGAGTTCGATGTAAAATTTAAAAATCTTTTGTTGCCATTATCAGTTTGTAATATAACTCTAACTCTTTTCTTGAGGAATTTTTAATAATTTCTATAAGTTCATCTTGTAATGATGAAAGAGACTTCATATGTCCAAAATCAAATAAATCTTTGATATTAACCTTTAAAGCTTTGGCAAGTCTTTCTATATTTTCTTCTTTTGGGAGTTGTCCGCCATTTTCAAGCTTACACAGATTAGTAGTTTCCATACCAATAATCTCAGCTAAAGCAGCTTGTGTCAAGCTATTGCGTTTACGAAGTTCTTTTATTCTTTGCCCGAGTAATTTACTTAAAATTGCCATATCGCCCTTTCTGTTAATAGAATACTCTCAACCAAATGAATTAAATATATCTTTTTACGACAATTACACTTGACAAACTTGGCATAATATGACAACATGTAAATAGGAAGTTGGTACTAATCCATAAGTATTAGTCAAAAACTTGGGTTAATACAATATAGTTAACTAAGAAAGGTGAAAAATTATGACAAAAAGATTCGGTTTTACTTTGGCAGAAGTATTGATCACTTTAGGTATTATTGGCGTAGTTGCAGCTATGACTATTCCTACATTGATTGCAAATACCAATGGTGCAAAATTTAGATCTCAATTCAAAAAAACATTATCTACATTGAACCAAGCTGGTTTAATGGGTCAAGCTCAATATGACTTCGATTATTCTGGCGCAACTGATGCTTGCGGCAGTTCTACAGCTTCAGATTATGCAGCAGAAAACCCGGAAGGAACAATGTCATTCTGTGCATTGCTTAATGGTACATTAACAGGTCAAACTGCAATGGGTACGGTTTCTGGAATCACAATGAAAACAACTGCTTCAGGCTCAACAGAAACTGCATCTTCATATGGTGATAATATCACAGCTCATTCTCCACATGTTTTAACTAGTGTTAGTGATTGGTTAACTTATGCATTGGCTGATGGTTCTATTGTTGCGTTTAATAATGCTTCTAAGAGCGAGGCAGGTCAAGACTGTGCACTACCTCTAGGTACAAGAATGGATAGTACTTGGATTACTAATCACCCTCAATGTATGGGCTTTATCGATGTAAACGGTACAACATTACCAAATAAAGAAGTTTCTTGTACAACTGATTCTGATACAAATACAAATGTTGAGACTCCTTGTATCGTTAAAAATGATGCAAAACACATGACAGATATTTTCCCTGTTATTTTCCACGATGCAACTGTTGAACCTGCATCTAACGCAGCTAAATATGTATTAACAACTTCTAAATAGGCTTAATATGTCAAAGTGATCGGATCGCTTTGATACGCTTTACATAACTAGAGGCAGAAATAATCTTTCTGCCTCTTTTTCCTTATAAAAATATTCTTTAAAAACTAATCTTCCAATGATTCGTGTCCGGATTTATGAGATTTAAGAAGAACACCTCTTTTTGAAGTTTGAATAAAATCAATCATTTTTTCGATATATTCATTCATAGGAATTTCAGCTTTAATTTTTTCAATAGCTTGAGAAGTGTTATACTCTGGAGAAATCAGAAGTTTAAACGCTTCATTTGTAGCTGTTCTAACTTCTAGAGGAACACCTCTGCGTTTTAGTGCAATAACGTTGATTCCACGTGGAACTGGAGGTCTGCCTTCACCTTTTGAATAAGGTAAAATATCTTGACGGGAAGCAGAGAATCCGCTAACGATTGCCATATCACCGATTCTGATATTTTGGTGGAATACGCTCATTCCGCCAACAAATGCTCCAAACCCAACATGAACATGACCGCCCAAAGTTACAAGGTTTGCCAAAATAACTTGATCATCAAGAACACAGTTATGGGCAACGTGAGAACCAACCATCAATAAACATTTGTTACCAATTCTTGTTGTAAAATCACCACAAGCGGCACCTCTGTGAACAGTTACGTTTTCTTTGATAATAGTTTCATCACCAATAATAACTTTTGTGTCTTCACCTTTATAACCTAAGTCTTGAGGTTCAGAACCGATTGTTGCAAATGGAGAAATTGTACAATTTTTACCAATTTCAGCATGCTCAATATGAGCATTAGAGATAACTCTTGTTCCACTACCAATCTTAACACCTTCACCAATTACAACGTAAGGTCCTATAATTGCATCTTCTGCGATTTGTGCTGAAGGATGAATTATTGCTGTTTTATCAATCATTTTATACCCTCTTTCTTATACTACCCATTATGTCAATTATAGTACAAACCTCAACAATATTGAAATCCTTTATATTATTTTAATATCCGATTCAGGATGACAAGATTATTTGTTGTCGTTCCAGACTTGAGCCAAAATCTATTACTCTGAAGATGCTAGACCAGACCCTGAATCAAGTTCAGGGTGACGAGATTATTTGCAATCATTCCAGACTTGATCCGGAATCCATTACTTTGGAACACCAGACTAGACCCTGAATCTAGTTCAGGGTGACAAGATTATTTGTAGTCATTCCGGACTTGATCCGGAATCTATCAATTTGATAATAAAAACCAGACAAAAAATACCAAAATAGATAAAAAAGCACTTTTATGATATTATGCAGCTATGTTCGGATTTTTTAAAAATAAAATTGATGATTTAAAACAAACTGTTTCCAACACAGCTCGTTCGCTCGTTGGAAATGTTCTGTCCAATATTGATGAAAACGAAGAAGAATACTCTGAATTTGCTCTTGATGATATCGAAGATACATTGATTAGTGCAGATTTAGGTGTAGGATATGCTGCGGAACTTGTAGATAATTTAAGAGCTAAGAAAAATGCAAAACCTTCTGAACTCAAAAATTATCTGAAAGAAGAATTCAATAAAACTCTTCTTGCAGCAGGAAATCCTACTCTAAATTACAATGAAAATGAACTAAATATATATTTTATTACAGGCGTAAACGGAGCAGGCAAAACAACTCTTATAGCTAAATTGGCATATCAATTTAAGCAAGAAGGTAAAAAAGTCCTTATTGCAGCAGGAGATACCTTCCGAGCAGCTGCAGAAGAACAACTAAATATTTGGTCAGAAAGAGCAGGTGCTGATATTGTTCGACGAGACAAAGCCGATCCAGCATCAGTGGTTTACGAAGCAATTCAAAAAGCCAAATCCGAAAATTATGATATTATTCTTGTGGATACAGCAGGACGACTTCAGAATAAATTCAACCTTATGGAAGAATTGAAAAAAATTAAAACTGTTATTGATAAACAAGCTCCTGAATCGTTACGTGAAAGTATCCTTGTAATTGATGCAAATACAGGTCAAAACGGTTTACAACAGGCAAAAGTATTTTCCGAAGCCGTTAATCTTACATCCGTTGCATTAACAAAGCTTGATGGAAGTGCAAAAGGTGCAATAATTATTGCTATCGCTAAAGAAATGAATTTACCTGTTAAACTTGTCGGAGTTGGCGAAAAAATGGAAGATTTAAAAGCGTTTAACCCTGAAGATTTTATTAACGCACTCTTTGACTAAGGAGGAAATTTGAGAAAAGTTTTAGAATCAGCTGAAACCGCACTTGGAAATAAAATAGAGTTAATCGGAAATAACCAAAAAGATTGTCCGTTAATTATTGGAGTCTTTCACGGTGACGAGCCTCAGGGAAAATATTTGATTGATAAATATTTGGACGAAGCAGGTGATTTTAATAACTTGCTTTTTATTCCCTGCCTGAATCCTGACGGTATGAAATCCAATACCAGATGCAATTCTAACAATGTTGACCTGAACAGAAACTTTCCAACCGAAAACTGGGGCAGAAATGAGGGAGAAAACGCAACTTGCGACGACGAAACAACCGCTTACTACGGCGGAAAATCTCCGGCAAGCGAAATCGAAACACAATTTGTTATAAATATAATAAAAAAATATGCTCCAAGCATAATTATAACCTTGCATGCACCGTACAAAGTTGTTAACTACGACGGTCCGGCGGAAAATATAGCAGAACAAATTGCCGAAATTATAAACTATCCTGCAGAAGGAAGTATCGGCTACCCTACTCCCGGAAGTTTCGGGACATATTGCGGAGTTGAGAGAAATATTCCTACAATTACCCTTGAACTTGACGAAGAAATTCCTGTTTCCGACTTGTATCCGCCAATAAAAAAAATATTCACCCTATTAAACAATTAATATGAATTAAAAATACACTTTTTTTGTGTTAGGATGAAGGAAAAATGAGGGATTATTATGAGACTTTTTAACTCTTACACAAACAATGTAGAAGAATTCACACCTATTGACGGTAATAAAGTAAAAATGTATGTTTGCGGACCTACTGTATACGATTTTGCACACTTGGGACACGCAAGGTGTTACATTACTTGGGACGTTTTATACAGATATTTGAAATTCAGAGGTTACGATGTAACATACTGCCGTAACGTAACCGACGTTGATGACAAAATACTAAAAAAAGCAGATAAAGAAGGAAAAACACCAACCGAAGTTTCACAATACTGGTATAAACAATTTGAAAATTCAATGAAATCATTAAACACACTTAAACCTGACGTTGAGCCTTTTGCAACAAAAACTTTGGGCGAAATGATTTCTATTGTAAAAGACTTAATTACAAACGGTTATGCCTATGAATCAAATGGTGATGTGTATTTTAGAGTTAAAAAATTCTCAAAATACGGACAACTTTCAAAACAACCGATAGACCAATTGGAAAGCGGTGCGAGAATCGAAGTTGGTGAACAAAAAGAAGATCCGTTGGATTTCGCATTATGGAAAAAAGATGAAAAATTCGGATACAATTCACCTTGGGGCGTAGGGCGTCCGGGATGGCACATTGAATGTTCCGCTATGAGCAGAAAATATTTAGGTAAAACTATCGATATCCATGCCGGTGGTGCAGACTTGATATTCCCGCATCACGAAAACGAAATCGCTCAATCTGAATGTGCAAACGATTGTAAATTCGTAAACTACTGGTTACATAACGGATTCGTAACTATCAACAAAGAAAAAATGTCTAAATCTTTAGGAAATTTCTTGACTATAGACGATATGTTAAAAAATTACGATGCAAACACTTTAAGATTATTCATTCTAACTAACCACTACAGAATGCCTGTTGAATTCTCTGATGAAGCTCTTACTGCAGCTCAAGCAGGTGCAAAACGTTTAACAAACGCTAAGCAAACTCCAATAAATGAAGATCTCGATATTACAACAACAGAAGAATATAAAGCATTTGTTGAAGCAATGGATGAAGATTTGAATACTTCAAAAGCTCTTGCAATCTTGTTTGACCTTGCAACACGCGCAAATAAAGATGAAAAAGATGCATATACAATCTTATACAAACTTGGAACTACACTTGGCTTTACATTTGAAAAAGCTTCTGTTTCCGAAGAAGATTTGAAAAATGCTGCAGCTCACGTATCAAAAGTTCTGGGACAAGAATTTGCATCAATGGATGAAGTGATTGAACTCCGCAAACAAGCTCGCGCAGAAAAGAATTGGGATGTTGCTGATAAAATCAGAATCGCATTAGACGAAGTAGGAATCATTCTAAAAGACACCAAAGAAGGAACTACAATTGAATTAAAAGGATAGATTCAAAAATTCAAAATATATAAACTAAAAAAGAAGAGATATTATTTCTCTTCTTTTTTTACTTTTTTAATTTTAATTCCGTCAGCCTCAATCTCAATGGAAACCTCATCGCGAACAGGGTTAATGTTCAACCCGTCCAATATAGCTTTTGGAATAATAACTCCCCAACTGGTTCCTATATTTCTTATTTTTTTTATAATCATATCTATGCCTTATATTATAATACACATTATAATTATATAATAGATTCTTGACATTTTATTATAATATATATTATAATATTTATAATAATAAAGGAAGGCAAATTATGAAAAGAATAAACTCACTGGATGACAAATTTAACGAAATAACTTTCAGCATAAATAAGCTGTACTGCCTACTTCACGTCGCAAAGATTTACACAGAAGACAAAGGTGTTTGCAATCAAGAAATATCCAATATCGATACATTAATGGATGTCCTTGTCAAAGAAATAGATACACTTATTTCCTACATTTGATATTTGTCATATAATAAACTTATGAAAAAATTTGCAATTGCTATATTTATAAACATTTTACTACTATCAATGCCTGCGCACTCAGCGTATTACGGAAATATTCCGCAAACAACACTACAAATTGCTCGTGATACTCAGGCAAATAGTTATTTACATTCACCACACTCTAAACTTGTCCGTGTTGGTATAGGTAATCAAAACTTTTCTGCCTATGACTACCAAAAAGCTTCCATCTACGGAACAGGTGAATTTGAACTCTACAATAATGATAAATATATTGATACCTACGACAGTGAAAATATTATAAATATCTCTATGGTAGGCAAAATATTTGTTTTGACTGATATTGAAAATAAAGTTATAGCAAAAGTTTCAGGTCCGATAATCTTTAAATCAGACTATGGATTTTTAGGTATAAAAGGTTTAAAAAGAGGCGGAAAAGATGCCGTATATCGCGGTGAAATCGAACTTGTACCTTGCATTAAAGACGGAAAATTTCATATAGTAAATGTTCTGCCATTGGAAGAATATCTAAAAGGCGTTGTTCCAAATGAAATGCCTGTTCGCTTTGGCTTAGAAGCACTAAAAGCTCAGAGCGTTGCAGCAAGAAACTACGCACTTTCACCAAGAGTAAAAGCTAATCCTAATTATGATGTAGTTGACTCTGTTGCGAGCCAGGTTTATTTCGGCGCAAATACGGAAAGAGAGTTATCTAACCAAGCTGTAATGGAAACATCAGGAATCGTAGCAACTTACGATTGGTCATTGATTCTTGCGCAATACTCATCAACCGCAGGAGGTTACACTGAATGTTATCAATACACATTCTCCGACCCTGTAACTAAAGAATTCCCTTCAAAGCCAAAACCTTATCTTGTTGCAAAACCTGATTATGATAGCTTTGAACCTTTAAACACAGAAGAAGCTGCCGCAAAATTTTATAAATCAAAACCAAAATCATTTGATGTAGATTCCACATATTATCGTTGGGAAAGAGAATGGAACGGACAGGAAATTCAAGACGCAGTTCAAGCAAATATAGCAGCTCAAAGCGCCACAGGATTTGTTCATCCCGCTGTAAAAAAAGGTGAAACCATCGGTATAATTAAAAGTCTAAACGTTTTACAAAGAGGGGCTTCCGGTAAAATTATCAAACTCGAAATCAGAACAGATAACGGGAATTATATAGTTGAAAAAGAACTCGTAATCCGCAGACTTTTTACCAACAAAGGTAAAGCTCTACCAAGTGCAAATTTAGTTTTCGAACAAGAATACAACAAAGACGGTGATTTGATTTATGTAAAAGCCTACGGCGGAGGCTTCGGACACGGTGTTGGAATGAGCCAATTCGGAGCAGGATATATGGCAACAACTTTAAAAATGCCTTATGAAAAAATTCTGCAACACTATTACACAGGAATAACATTATCAACAGAGCCGTTTATTCTATCTTCAAACTGTGAACAAAACAAAGTTACACAAACATTTTTCACAAAAGACAAGCAAGCTAAATTGGTTGTTGATAATAAATATAAAGTAAATTACATTGATGCGGTCATAAACAATCTTGATGAAAAGATTCAACTTGATACATCGCAAAGATTTAATAAAATTGATATATCAAAATATTTAAAAAATGGAATGAATACAATAACTTTTTATTATCCGCTTTCAGGAGAAAGTAATAAAGGGTTGAGAATGTATATAGAAGTGGCGGGGGCAAATGAGTACTGCGATTAACGAAGATAAAACACCAAGCTTATTAAAAGCTGCTTGGATTATTGCGGTTGTAACAATTGTGAGTAAACTTATAGGTTTTATTCGCGATATTATTATTGCAAATTACTACGGAGCATCAATGGTATCAGATGCGTATTATTATGCATATCAAATTCCTTCATTATCTCTTATCCTGCTAGGTGGAGTTGGAGGACCGTTTCACAGTGCAACCGTTGCAATCTTCTCAAAGCTAATTCCAAGCTTGAATGAAAAACCATCTGAAGTTGTTAACAAATTATATTCAACATTTATGACGGCTACAATAATATTCTTCTTGGCTTTATCCGTCATAATGTATATTTTTCCAAGACAACTTATGGGAATGATTATATCTAACGGCTCTGCTGAAATGATAAGCCTTGCAGCCGCACATTTGCAAATAATGACTCCATTGCTCATAATTGGCGGAATTGTAGGGATTTACTACGGAATTCTTATAATTTACAAGCAATTTATGCTTCCTAATTTATCGCCAATAATAATGAGTTTAGCCATAATAGGTATAGTTATAGCCGTTCCAAATGATCAAAAGGGTTATGCACTGGCTTGGGCAACCACAATTGGTGCAATTTTACAACTGATAATTCAATATCCGAATATCAAAAAACTTGGTTATAAATTAAAACCAAACTTTGAATTTACGCACAATCCGCACTTCAAAGAAATTTGCGAACTGCTTTTCCCTGCAATCTTAAGTTCTACAGTAGGACAAATTCATATATATGTTGATATGTTTTTCACATCATCAATATCAGAAGGAGCATGGACTGCTATAGGTTATGCAAACAGAGTTTTTCAATTTCCGGTCGGAATTCTGGTAACCGCATTCTTGGTACCTTTATTCCCGATATTTGCAAGACTTGTTGCTGACAAAGACTATGACGGGATTAAAAACTATTTCAACAAAGGCGTCGGGGTATTATTCTTTGGTGCAATCCCAATTATTATAGGAATTTTGGTAGTCGGATATGATGCAATAAGATTGATATTTGAACGCGGATTATTTGACTCTACCGCAACATTTATGGTTACAGAAGCCTTATGGTTCTTATCTGTATCTATAATTCCATATGTTTTCAGAGATTCTATAACCAGAGTTTATTATTCTTTCAATGATTCTGCAACTCCTTTCATTGTTGCGTTTTCATCTATTGTGTTAAAACTTATTCTTAACTGGATTTTAATATCTAAAATGCATTTTGGTATAGGCGGAATTACGCTTTCAACATCTTTAGTAACCCTGTTCAATGCATTAGTACTTGGTATTTTAATAACAAAAAAACTAAAAATGGATTACAAATCATTATTTATAAATTTATTTAAAATGACTATAGCCGGAATAATTACAGGTGCAATTTGCTTCTTATGTGCAGTTGAATTCAACAATCTTGTAAAACTTCCGCTAATTCCGTTTGAAATATTAAAAATTACTTTAATAGCAATTGTCTGTCTGGCTATATATATTCCACTAAATTTATTATTTAAAATGGAATATGCAGGCGAATTATTTAATAGATTGTCAGCGAAATTTTTAAGAAAGTAAGACAATTTTATTCTGCAAAAAAGAGAGCTAAACTTTATATTATGAAATTGATGATTGGACCAAATATAGATAATAGCAAAGTTCGTCTGGATTTTAGAAAAAGTCCCGACATGCCAGAAAACACTCCGAGTTATACAATAGAAAACTCTAAAGCAGATGAATTCGTTCTAAAATATAATTCTCAAACTGAAAAACTAAACAAAATTGCAGCATGGATAATGACAGGGTTTACGCTCGCAAGTTTATTAGCTGCAATAAAAATCAGCCTGTCAAACAGCAAGCATAAACTAATAAAAATAATTTCGGTTTCTGCCGGCAGCTTGTTATCAGGAGGAATACTTTCTGTTATAATAGCTTCAAATAAAAATAATAAACTTATGGATAAGTACAAAGTTTCAACTTACCCAAAATAAGTTCTAATATTGGAGCAGGTGTATGAAAGAATATTTAAAACTTAATACTGAAGAAAATCCAACCCTAATTATTCTGGGGGTACTCGGGCTTTATTTTCTCATAGCAGGTTTTATATTATATTTATTCTTACTACACAGAATTTCACTATCTGTAACACTTATGTTATGCGGGGTTTTCACGGCAATCTATTTCCCTCGATTTTTAGTTATCAAAAAAATTATAACTAAAGACGACATAAAAATAATTGATGACTCCATAATTATAAATAATAGAAAAATAGACTTTGCCGAAATAATAGATTTTAAAGTAAAAATATTCAAACCTCAAGTTATATTCTTTTTTAACAATAAAATGCTAGTATTCCAAGAAGCAAAAATGATGCTGCAAACAAATTCAGAACAAATACCATTCTCTGTAATAGGAACAGAAAAAATCCGATTACTTCAAGAATTTCTTTCACATATTATACATTAAATACTGTCTTGACCTTTAATTAAACGATATTGTAGAGCTTGCATCAAATGTATTTGCTCGATATTTTGGCTACCATCCAAGTCAGCAATAGTTCTCGCAAGTTTTAAAATTCTGTCATAACGCCTACCGGAAAGTTGATATTTAACAATCGCAACTTTTAATAATTCTTTTGATTGCTCATTTATTTGACAATATTTTTTAATAAGTTTTGAGGTGAGTTCTGAATTAGTTAAAATAGATTCGTTACGATATCTTTCAGCCTGAATTTTTCTGGCTCTGATAACCCTTTGCCTAATAGTTGCAGAACTTTCTTCCTGCGAAGTTGAATTCAATAATTCTTCAGAAGTCAAACGAGGAACATCAATTTGTAAATCTATTCTATCCAATAAAGGTCCTGACAATCTTGCAGAATATCTATTTATTTGATAGTCAGAACAAGTACATTGCTTTTCCTTATCTCCTAAAAAACCGCAAGGACAAGGGTTCATTGCACCTAAAAGCATAAATTTCGCAGGATATTTTATCGAATGTTTAGCTCTCGAGATCACAATCTCACCATCTTCTAAAGGCTGCCTCAAAACTTCCAATACATTTCTCGGAAATTCAACCATCTCATCAAGAAACAAAACTCCGCGATGAGCAAGCGTAATTTCTCCTGGTTTTGGATTTGTTCCACCTCCAATAATGCCGTTTGCCGATGCAGTATGATGAACAGCCCTAAAAGGTCTGCGAGCCATCAATGGTTCATCTTCTGAAAGTAATCCGCAAATACTGTATATCTTTGTAAGTTCCAATGCTTCTGACAATTCTAACGGAGGTAATATTGATGCAAAACATTTTGCCATAAGTGTTTTACCTGATCCAGGAGAACCAATCATTAACATATTATGCCCGCCGGCTGCAGCAATCTCTAAAGCTTTTTTCGCTTTTTGCTGACCTTTTACATCCTTAAAATCAAAAGTATAGTCCTGTTCACCTTTTAAATTTAAATACTGCTCAACATCAATTCTGGTCGGAGGAATCTTTGTTTCGATAAAATGATTAACAACATCTGATAAGTGCTCTGCACCATATACGTTAATACCATCAATCAAAGCCGCCTCTTTAACATTAGATTTTGGAACAACAATATCTTTAATTCCTACTTCTTTAAGTCCCAAAATCAAAGGTAAAACGCCGTTTATTCCACGAATCATGCCATCAAGTGATAACTCACCCACAAAAGCATAATCTTTAACTTTATCAAAATCTAAAACTTCTTCTTCGATTAAAATTCCCACAGCTATTGGTAAATCAAACCCTGTACCAATTTTCTTCAAATCTGCAGGAGCAAGATTCACAACAATCTTTTTAGCTGGAAAACTATACCCGGAATTCTTTATTGCTGATTTAACTCTATCACGAGCTTCATTTACAGATGCATCAGGAAGTCCCACTATTGACATGCCCGGCAGCGAATTAGTAACATCCGTTTCTACCGAAACTTCATATGCACTCAGCCCAATTACTGTTCCTGTTTTAACCCTATTAACCATACGGCTAGTATAACACGAACAATAATAATTTGTATTTTAGGTTTTAATATGCTAAAATGCAGTCAGGAAAAGAGAGAGAATTTAAAATGACTAAAGAAATTTCAACATTAAAAAATAACATTGAATATATTTACAGAAAAAATGATAACACTCCAAGAATGGCTTTATGCTTGAATTTATCAATCAACAACGCAGAAAAAACCACCGGTATTTATTCGCTTGTTGCAAGATTATTATTACAAGGGACTGAAAAATATAATTCTGAACAACTTGCTAACGAATTTGAAAAATATGCAATTGATTTTTCAAGTGATTTATTTCCAAACTATCTTAGATTTAAATTTGTATGTTTAAATGAAGATTTTTCAAAAGCAATTGAACTTATGGATGAAGTTATCAAGAATTCAACCTTTGAAGAATTTGAAAAAGAAAAAGGTAAAATAATCGGTGAAATTACAGCTGAATTAGATTCTCCAAGAGCTATCGCATTAGATGCCTACGGAAAAACAATGTTCGAAAATCACTACTATGGGAATACTTTGACAAAAACGCTTGAATGCATAGATTCAATAACAAAAGAAGACGTGATAGAAGCTTATAATCAAATATTAAATGACAGCAGAAAAAGCCTTGCAATTGTTGGAAGTTTAAATAAAGAAGAAATTCTGCCTCAAATCGAGCAAACAATAGGAACTTTGCCTGCATCTCAAAACAATAATTTTAATATTGAAAAACCTGAACTAACTGCGAAAAAAGAAGTAGAAAATATTCGTGCAGATTTAAATCAATCACACATTATAAAAGGATGGATGGTTCCAACTTATGGCGAAGAAGATTATCCGGCACTTATTTTGTTAAATATTATTCTTGGTGCTTGCGGATTGTCATCAAGACTTTTCCAAGAATTAAGAGACAAAAAAGGACTTGCTTATGTAGTAAGAAGTTCATACGAAACATTCAAACTTGCAGGTAATTTTATGATATACATTGCAACAGAACCTAAAAATATTGAAGTTTCTCTAAACGGGTTTAATGAAGAAATCGAAAAAATCAAAACGATTCCAGTTTCAGAAGAAGAACTTAACAACGCAAAAAATAACTTTATAGGAAAATGTGCATTTATTGAAGAAACAAACCTTCAACAAGCTTGCAGCTACGCAAAACATGGTGTACTTGGTTTAGGTTTCACATTCTACAATGATGTAAAAGAACAAGTTAAAAAAGTTACGTCAGAACAAATATTGAAATGCGCTCAAAAATGTTTCTCTGATAAATACGTCATTTCAATAATTAAACCATAACTTATCAGCTAATAGTTTTTTCTCTTCAATTTGAAAATAATTCAAGTTGAGAGGATTTTTGAATGAAAAATAAAAATAAAATAACTAAATATTTTATTTTTTGTACAGTTTTTATAATATTATTACTTGAGCAATATTCTATTGCTCAAGAATATTCATCTCCGATGATGGCTATGCTTACAAAAAACTATTTTGCACCAACATCCGAAATAGAAAATCTTTTTAAGAATAATTTACAACTTGGTGACTCTGTTATTTATACAAAAGTACCAAGAGGATTAGTTATAAGTATAGATTCTCTTATATTTTTTAAAGAAGGTAATGACGACTTGCTGGATTCGGCAAAACCTCATCTATCTGCAATTGCAAATATACTGCGTCAAATAAATAACAATTGTATAATTGAATCCAACACAGAATTTAATTCAAATAAAAAGTCAGATTACTCTACAAATTGGGAATTATCCACAGTGCGAGCAGGTAAAATAGCAGATTACTTAATAAAAAACGAGCATATTTCTCCATCTAAAATAAGTGCAATAGGATATGGAGAATACATGCCATTCTCTACTCAATCATCTAACATGGATCGCCGTATCGATTTTGTTATAATAAACTATGAAGCTCAATAACATTTAAGACCTAAATTAACCAACAATAGCTTGCTGTAGACGAGAAGATCTATTTTCATTAAGAATATTTTTCAATTTCATAATAGCTTGAGCATGTAACTGACAAACGCGAGATTCAGACATACCAAGAGTTTCTCCGATTTCTTTCATGGTCATATTCTCTTGATAATATAAAACCATTAACACACGTTCACGTTCAGGAAGCCTTTGTAAAGCTCTTTGCAAATCAGTTTTTACATTTTGTTCTTCCATTCGTTCTTGAGGATTTAATTTTGTTGAATCTTCAATAGTATCAATAATTTCCATACTATCCTCAGAAGTTCCGCGCTTATCATAAATAGAAGTCACAGTCACATCTTCTGACATAATTTGATTAACTTTATCTACATCCATATCAAGATAATTTGCAACCTCAGAAGATGTCGGAATTCTGCCTAATTCTTGTTTTAAATACTCTGTAGCTTGTTTAATATCTTTAATTTTCTTTCTAACACTTCTTGGTAAAAAGTCCTGTGCTCTAATTCTATCAAGAATTGACCCACGAATTCTTATAAGTGCATAAGTTTCAAATCTTGTGTTTTTCTGTTTTGAAAAACGTTCTACGGCATTGATAAGCCCTTCTACACCATAGCCCGCAATGTCTTCAACCGAAATTGTAACCGGTAATGAAACCTTTACACGACCAACTGCGTAACGCACAAGATAAATATACTGTACAATAATAGCATCTCTAGCTTGTTTATTTGTTTTATCCGCAAAGTATTTTTCCCATAAGTCAGTTAACTCATCCTCTGATAAGCGTTTTATACTGTTGTATGAAGAAAAATCAAAACTCTGTTCCATTAACCTGCCCAACTCTTTCTTTATTACATATCCATTCTATAATATTAGAAATTTTAAACATCATTTAAAAAGATGAAAACAATATGGCATGATTAAAGTTTTTCTAATACATGTAATTGAACCTGCAAAATACCCCATGATTCATGCTAAAAATTCAAAAATTTGTCATTAAAAAAGACCTCTTAAAAAGAGGTCTTTGCTATATTTGTTAAACCTTAGAAATAAGATTTAGTACCTTTTCCACCCGGATTCCAATAAGAATTTCCTTGGCTTCTTTGTTTAGTACGAACTCTTACTCTTGGTTGTCTTCTTTCCGCTACAGGTTTTCCTTCAGCAGCAGCGTTTTGAGGAACCATGTTTGGATCAAGTTTATTTGCCGGAGTAAAAGTAGCTTCGTAAACGCCATTTTCACCTTGAACAGAAACTTGAGGACCGTTTGCTTCTGATGCATTATATTGTTGTCCGCTTACGCCATATGGAGTTGACAATACAGTAGGATTTAATGGCTCTAACAACAATGGTTCAGCTGCAATTGCCGCAGATGAAATTGAAATTAAAGTTAATAATAATAATAAATTTTTCATTCTATGACTCCTATATTAAAATTTATCTGATAATATACTTATATAACGTAATTAATTAAAAATCAAACATAAAATAATTTGTTATATAATAATAAAAAATATTTGGAAAGAAAAATGCGAGAAAGATTACCTGAATATCTAAAAAGACCTGTAATTGATACAGATAAAACAAGAACAGTAAGAAAAATTCTAAAAGCAAATTGTTTAAATACAGTTTGCGAAAACGCTCGTTGCCCTAACAAAAATGAATGCTATACAAAAAATACCGCAACATTCTTAATTATGGGTAATGTTTGTACTCGGAATTGCAGATATTGTAATATTTCTTGCCAAAAACCTGAACCGCTTGATATTGAAGAACCTAAACATATTGCAAAAGCTGTTCAAGATTTAGGTTTAAAATATGCAGTCATAACTTCTGTTACAAGAGATGATCTTCCTGATGGTGGTGCAGAACATTTTGCAAATTGTATTTATGAGATAAGAAATCTCTGTCCGGATGTTAAGATAGAAATTCTAACTCCTGATTTTAAAAATCAAAAAGAATCACTTGATACTATTATAAAAGCCAGACCTGATGTATTTAATCATAATATTGAAACAGTAAGGGCCGTTTTCAAAACCGCTCGTCCGCAAGGAAACTACGATAACTCTCTTTCTGTGCTTAAATACATCAAAGAAAACAGCAATATTAAAACCAAATCAGGACTTATGATAGGGCTTGGCGAAACTTTTGAACAAATAGAAGAAACCCTAAAAGATTTATATAATGTAAATTGTGATATTCTTACAATAGGTCAATACATCCAACCATCAAAAGAGCATCTGCCTGTTGCAAAGTATTACAAACAGGAAGAATACGAACAACTAAAAAGACTTGCAAAGTCTATAGGAATAAAACATTCCCAAATCGGACCTCTCGTAAGAAGTTCATACAACGCTGCAAGCCTTATTTAATCAATGAAAACATACCTTGAAATTATTTAAGCTTTTTCACAATTTCGTTTGTTATGTCTTCTCCCCCCGAAATTACCATGCCTGTAGGCAATACCAAATTATAATTTGTTTTCTTAGCTTCATTAGAAATCAATGATCTGATTTTTGTTGTAATACCTGCGATTTTAGTATTATATTCTTCTTCCATAACTTTTTTCTTTGTTTCTATTTCTTTTCTATAAGTCGCTTCTTTTTGAAGAGCTTTATTACGATCAGGTTCATTAACAATTTCATTTTGAGCTTTCGAAATTAAGGTATTCAATTCATCCATCTTCTTATCTTGAGAAATCTTTAATGATTGAATCTCTGAAGACTTTGATAATATTGTCGGAACATCAACAACTGCAACTTTATATCTTGGCAGCGAAACCGCAACATTATTAACATTGTAGCCAACAAAAAATACTAATACACATGCAATAATAAACCATAAATTATTTTTCATAATATCCCTAACCTTTCTGATATTAAAACTCTACTTTATCTTTTTAAAAATTTTAATATCCAGTCAGATAAAAAAAAATCCCCCTTTTAGGGAGATCTATTAATAGTAGGAAATTTGTAAACAAAAGGAAATCTTTTTATATGAGAAATTTATTAAAAACTATGCAAAAATACTTTTTAAAGGTTCAATTTCATGCTGTTCATCTTTTTTAGATTTACCGGCAAGAAGTTCTCCATTATAGAACGGATTAGAACCATCTTTATCTTTTGAAGAAGCTGCAGCGAATATACTGATAAAGTGAGAAGCTGAATTAGTTTCAGTTGCCTTTTGAGTTTCTGCAACAACTTCATTAACTGCAGGCATGTATTTACCATCAACTTTTTTAACAACAGCAGCCTGAGAATTTAAATATTGAATAGAATCTAATGTTGTTTGATTAAATTGGAATTGAAGAGTATTATTCATTGCAATTTGTTTTTGAACATTAGTTTCGATTTTACCTTGATATAAGTCAACACCTAATTCAACAGGTTTTGCTACAGATTGTAATTGAGAAGCTGAATTAGTATATTGGGAACTTTTTTGAGTGGCACGACGTAAAATTTCTTGAGATACGTCTTTTAACACAGAAGTATCTATACCGTTTTTGTATAATGAATTATAGTTTACATTAAGACTCATTAGACTTATCCCTTTTGTTTCCTTACAAATATATCTTCGGCATATATTCATAGAAACTTTAGGATATTATCATATTTCATTTACATATCTTTACAATATCAAAAACTATTTATTCTTTAGCCTGAACCCACAATCTTTTGAAATAGTTCGCCCAATAGAATGAATTTTTGCTTCAATACAATTTCTGCATTTATCCGGCTCTTCATGTATACAAATCTTATTAGGATATATTTCATATTTTTCCCGATATTCAGATGTCGTAACATTTGGCATAACAACATTTGCACCACTTTGTAGTGCTATAATTCTACCATTTGGATTTAAGGTTTCCATAGCAGTCGTTGCCGGGATATTTATATTTTTAAGTAGAATTCTGGTCAAAGCCATGACCTTCAAAGCCAAAGTAAAACTACCATGCTCACAAGAATTCAAAGGAGTTTGAGGATGTGGAATAAAGGGTCCGATACCAACCATATCCGCATCTATTTCTTTAAAAAACAAAATATCCTCTGCCAAAGATTCTACAGTTTGCTCGGGAAGTCCTACCAAACAGCCGGTCCCAACCTCAAACCCTAAGGTTTTTAAATCTTCAAGACATCTTATTCTATTATTAAAATCCATATTCGGATGCATTTTTTCATATAAATTTTTATCAGTTGTTTCAATACGAATTAAATATCTGTCAGCACCGGAAGCTTTAAAAGCTTTGTATTCATCAAAACTACGTTCTCCAATACTCAAAGTTAAAGCAACATCCAAATCTTTAATTCGAGATATAATCCTGCACATTACATCCGCATCAAAAAACTTATCTTCACCGGATTGAAGCACAACAGTCCTATATCCCATTTCTGAAGCATGCTTTGCATAAGAAACAATATTATCCTCTGAGATTCTATAACGCTCTATTTCCCTGTTCTCAGATCTTAAACCACAATATTTACATTGACACTTACAAATATTAGAGAATTCAATCAAACCTCTTAAATGAACTTCATCTCCGACATGTTCTTTTCTAACAGTGTCTGCTAAAGAGAAAAGCCAATCATTTTTACTATCATCTTCTAATATGTCTATTAAATTATCTTTTGAAAACTCATTCATAATAACTGTTATAACATAAACAATAAACTATTTTCTTATAAATAATTTACAAACTATATAAAAAAATGAACTTTTATTTAATACTATCGTTATAGTAATGTGGAGTCTAATAGGAGAAAGGTATGAAAAAGATTATTTGTCTAATTGTGTTTACGCTTACATTATGTACCGCACCTTGCTTAGCAGCACCTCACGGTGGTGGACATGGAGGTCATGGCTCAAACATGGGTCGTCCGCCAATTCATGGTAGTGTTTCAATGGGACACAGACCGCCTATACATAGACCGCCTGCACATAGTCATATTGGAATGAGACCACCCATCATACATCATCCGATATATCGTCCAATGCCAATAAGACCTGTTTATAGACCTTACTATTATTCATCAATGTATTATCCTTCAACTACATATTACACAACATACACATACTATCCAACACCGACAACTGCAACAACTCCTGAGTCCGTAGTTCCTGCTCAAACAGAAGTTAATACAGTTGTTGTAAAAGATGAATATGCAGGAATTAACACTGCAGCAAACGTTATCAATGCAGCAGCGAATGTTGCAGCAACAATTAAATACCTATCATGGTAATTTAAAAATTTTATTTAATTGCAGAACGAGCTTCCTCTTTACAAATTCTGAGATTTTCGCAAAGAATACCACCTATGAATTTTGGAAGCTCTTTTCCTTTCACCGGTACAGAATTTTCTGTTAAAACTGCACTAATTTTATCTCCAAAGAATTGTTTAAAATTATCTTTTGCAAATGGTGATGTAATATTACCCAAACTTGCTTCCATATATGCTCCGACTTTTTTAAGAACAACAGTTTCGCCAACATAAATACTATCAGGCTGAGACTTCTTACCATAAGCAAAACCTAGCGGAGTTATATTAACTTCAGGCATTCTATCAGCAATTTTTGCAGTTAATTCGGCAACACCAAGTTGAAATTTTTCACTAAGCGGAGCTTTTTTCTTAACAGCATTTCTACCTTCAGGAAAAATAAATATATTGATTTCTTTATTCAAAAATTGTTTAATAAGTTTTAAAAATACACTTGCATTTGCTCTTGAATCAGCAGAATGAATACTTGCATCAATACCTGTAGCACCAAGTTTTTCAAAAATTGCACGGTTTAATTTGCTCATAGATAGAAGAATATCTTCATTTAAAATAATTCTGGGACGCGGACAAGTCGCAGCCACCCCTGATTCAAGATACTTAAAATTAAGTAATGTATTGAAAAATGCCAACATTTTAGGATCTTTTGATTGATTATCATGATTCATGATAAATATATGAGGAGACTTAGATTTTGCGATATTTTCAATACGATTTGTTTCGAGATTTATTTCTACAGTTTTTTGATTAGAAAGTTTTTGACTAATTATACTAAGAAGTTCAATATAATCCTGCGACTTTGAATCTGTTTCCAAAAATTTTGTATAGAGTTCGCTATATTTATCCTTTCCCAAAAAATCAAAAAATATATTAAAAAATTTACGCCCAGCAAATTCAACTTTTCTAAATGCTTTCTCAGATGAAGCATTAGTTATTGAAACACGATTATAACCTTGAAAATTAGGCTGAATTTGTTTATTATAAGTTTGTTTATTATAAGTATTTAAATTTGCATGTATTGGAGTAATCATATATTTTCAAACTAAGAAGGATCTTTAACATCTTTTTTTGTAACTTTACAGATATTACTAAAAAAGTTTCCAATTGTACTAAAGATACTACCCATAACACTCGGATGATTATTTGCAGAAGCTATAGTTTTTGGAGTTACATATGGTGTTACCGCATCAATAGCTGAAGGCACAATCCCAGAAGAATCCATACCTGATGCTTTTGCTGAAAAAGCTGTACCTAAAACATCAGAAGCCGAACCAACAAGTTTTGATGCAGTTGTACCGAGTGAACCAGCTGCAGTAGATGCAACTCCGCTGCTGCCTGATGATAAATATGGTGAAATTATTGCAGAATCAGTTGCAATATTTTTTATATCATTTATTTTTACTCTTGCAGTAAACGACGGTTGTGATTGAATGTTCATCTATACTCCTTTATTTATTCTTGGTTTATATAGAGTATTAAATCACATAAAAATAAAATTTGCTATTTAAACAAAAAAAAAGCCGTTACTTAAAAAGAACGGCTACCAGACTTGGGGAGGAGGTATGAAAAACTTTCGTTTTTCATATCTATATTCTCTATATCGTCATCAATATTTTTTTCTTTACAAAAAAGTAAAAAATCTCATACAAATAGAGGAGACAAAAATTAAGGCAAAGGTTAAAACCTTTGCCTTATAATCATTTTCATCTTCCAATATTTTTTAAGAAACTTGCATTTCTTTTTCGAAACCAAATAATGAACTTACAGATTCATCATCATGGATTCTTGAAATTGCCTGTGCTAATAACGGAGCTACAGATACTTGTTTAATATTAGGAGGCATTTTGCTCATATCAAGAGGAATTGTATTCGTAACAATACATTCAGTAATAGGAGCGGAACCTAATCTTTCAACTGCAGGACCTGAGAATACAGGGTGCGTTGCTCCAACATAGATTTCTTTAGCACCTTTCGATTTCAAAAGTTTTGAAGCTTCACAGATTGTTCCTGCAGTATCAATGATGTCATCAAACATTAAACATACTTTACCTTCTACATCACCGATTACATTAGCAGCAATAGCTTCATTATGTTTATCACGTCTTTTATCAATAATAGCAATAGGAATATCTAATTTTTTAGCAAAGTGACGAGTTCTGTTAGCACCACCCATATCAGGAGATACAGCAACCATATCTTCAGGATTAATATTTAACCCTTTGATATAATTTACTAAAACATTAGTTGCAAAAATATGATCAACAAGAATATTAAAGAAACCTTGAATTTGACCTGTGTGTAAATCCATTGCAAGAACTCTGTCTGCACCTGCAGTTGTTAATAAATCAGCAACAAGCTTAGCTGTAATAGCTTCACGACCTGAGGTTTTTCTATCTTGTCTTGCATATCCATAATATGGAATAACTGCAGTAATAGTTTTAGCACTTGCACGTTTAAAAGCATCAATAATAATTAGTAATTCCATTAAATTTTCATTTACAGGATTACAAACAGGCTGCACAATAAATACATCATCTCCACGAACGCTTTCTTTAACTTGAACATAAAGCTCACCGTCAGCAAAGTTCTTTACAATCATTGGTCCGACTGTAGTACCCAATTGATCAGCAATTTCTTGTGCTAATTGAGGATTAGAACGACCTGAAAATAATCTAATGTCATGAGTCGGGTTAATCGCTCTTTCTAATTGAGGATAAGTCATTTCTTCAATAGCTGTCATTTAATATAATCCTTTCTGCTTCCACCTGCAAAGTATATTATAAATCTGTTAAAATTGTTCCACAATATTTTTTTAAGTTTTGTAATAGTTAAAGTCTGAGAATTTTAAAATTTGCTATCTAATTATAGAGATATAGCAAAAAATATTTTTACAACATTTATATAGAACAAATCATTAAGGAGTTAAATTTATGAATATTAGTGCAAAATTATCAAATAACATAGCAAAACCTATTAAAAATAAAGCTTTTAGTGTAACAAATTCTGTTCAAGAACATTGCAGCAAACCTGATAAAAATTTTAAAATGAGTGCTGCAAGAATAAATCTCGAAATGCAAGCAGAAATGATGGATCCTGACGATTATATTCGTATTCGCAGTTATTTAGATCAACAAGAAAGACATCTTTATTAATTTACAAATAAAAAACACCGGTTAGTATATAACCGGTGTTTTTTGTGTCGTGAAGTTTAATTATTCTTCAACTTCAGCTTTTTTTGTTGGAATTCGCATTCCGTAGAATGATCTTACAACAAAGAATAGTGCAATCACTAAAAATACTACACCAACATACGGTGCAATTTGTCTGAAGTTTTCATTGATAGCAATTTCCATAGCTAACAAACCGAACAATGTTGTAAACTTAATAATCGGATTCATCGCTACAGAAGAAGTATCTTTGAACGGATCACCAACAGTATCGCCCACAACAGTTGCTTCGTGAAGTGTTGTTCCTTTTTCTTTTAGATCAACTTCAACAATTTTTTTAGCGTTATCCCAACATCCGCCTGCGTTTGCCATAAATACAGCTTGGAATAAACCAAATACCGCAATTGCAATCAGATAACTTACAAAGAATGATACTGCTAATTGAGTTTTTGCACCCGGTGCTGATAAACATGCAAGAGCTAATGCAAATGCAAACAATGCAATAAAGATATTTACCATACCTTTTTGAGCATATTGAGTACAAATTTTTACAACTTCTTTTGAATTTGCAACATTTGCACATTTTTCATCAGCATCACCAAGTTTAATATTATCTTTGATGTATTCAACCGCACGATATGCACCAGTTGTAACAGCTTGCATTGAAGCTCCTGAGAACCAGTAAATAACCGCACCACCTGTTAATAAACCTAATAATGTATAAGGATTTAACAAATTCAAAATCATTTCAGGCTGAATACCTAATGTATTTTTGATAACAAGAATCAATGAGAATATCATTGTAGTTGCGCCGACAACCGCTGTACCAATAAGTACAGGTTTTGAAGTTGCTTTGAATGTATTACCTGCTCCATCATTTTCTTCCAAATACTGTTTAGCATTTTCGAAATCAGGTTCAAAACCATATTGTTCCTTGATTTCTTCTCTAATATTAGGAAGTTCTTCTATAAGTGATAACTCATAAACAGATTGAGCATTATCAGTTACAGGACCATAAGAATCTACAGCAATTGTAACAGGACCCATTCCCAAGAATCCAAAAGCTACAAGCCCGAAAGCGAATACTGAAGGATAACTCATTAGAGTTTCAGGAATAAATGTACTTGCATAATAAGCAATGCCCATTAACAGTACAATTACCATTCCGATCCAGAATCCTGAGAAATTACCTGAAACAATACCTGAAAGAATTGTCAATGATGAACCGCCTTCACGAGAAGCAGTTACAACTTCTTCAGTATGTTTAGCTTTTGGAGATGTAAATATCTTTGTAAATTCAGGTATCAATGCTGCACCTAAAGTACCGCAAGAAATAATACTTGATAATACAATCCAGATATTACCCATCCAGCCAAGTAAAAAGTGGCTGACAACAAATGTCATAGCAATTGATAAAATTGAAGTTAACCAAACTAGTCTTGTTAATGGTAATTCAAAATCAAATTTGTTAGTTTTTGCTGCATAAGCTTTGTCATATAAACCGTTAAACCAGTAAGCAATAACTGATGTAACAATCATTAAGAATCTCATTGCGAAAATCCATACAAGTAATTTTACTTGATACATTTCGCCAACAACAGCTAATAAAATAAAACTAACAAGAGCAACACCTGTTACACCATAAGTTTCGAAACCATCAGCTGTAGGTCCGATAGAATCTCCAGCATTATCACCTGTACAATCAGCAATTACACCAGGGTTTCTAGGATCATCTTCTTTAATACCGAACTGAATTTTCATTAAGTCAGATCCGATATCAGCAATTTTTGTAAAGATACCACCTGCAACACGTAAAGCAGAAGCACCTAAGGATTCACCGATAGCAAATCCGATAAAGCAAGCACCTGCGATTTCTCCAGGTACAAATAATAAAATAATAAGCATCATGATAAGTTCTACAGATACTAGTAAAACCCCAATACTCATACCGGCTTTTAATGGAATATTTAAAATATTCAACGGTTCACCTTTCAAAGCTGCAAACGCAGTTCTTGAATTAGCAAGAGTATTCATTCTGATACCGAACCAAGCAACGGCATATGAACCCAAAATACCGATTACTGACCAGCCTAAAATTGTTAAAACTCCGCCAATACCCATTTTTTGAAGGTATCCGAAATAAAAAGCAATACATAAACCAATTAAAACTTCCAATACAAACAAGAATTTACCTTGTTGAATAAGATAAGTTTTACAAGTTTCAAAAATTGTATTACCAACCTCATCCATAGCCTTATGGACATCTAATTTTTTGATTCCTCGGAACATCCATAGTCCGAAAACCAAACCGAGAACAGAAATTCCAAGCCCGATTAAAAGCAAATCGTATCCGAATGAACACGGGCAACCTGCACTGCCTTTAATACTTGGAACAACTAAATCGGCTTCACTTGCAATCGCAGGTGAAATACCAATGGCAAACATTGTAAATAGAGCCATTAGTGAAGTAAACTTTTTAATCATTGTTCCCTCTCCTTTTTCAAAAGTTTGTTCACCCATTTATTATATTTGATATTTCACTATTTAACAATTATTTTACATTTGATTAAATTCACTAGTTATACATATATAAACAACCGTGCCAAATTTTAAAATTTATGCTATAATTGCAACATAGACTTTATTAAGAGGAGATTTAATATGCACACAGAAGAAAGAACCTTTATTGCAGTAAAACCTGACGGAGTTCAAAGAGGACTAATCGGTGAAATTGTAAAAAGATTTGAGCAAAAAGGTTACAAAGTAATTGGGCTAAAAATGCTTCACGTTACTGACGAACAAGCAAAAGCACATTATGCTGAGCACGAAGGTAAACCATTTTACCCAAGACTTATCAAATACATTCAAAGCGGTCCGATTGTTGCAATGGTAGTTGAAGGTTACAATGCAGTAGCTGGAGCAAGACACATTATGGGATCAACAAACCCTGATACTGCTGAAGTTGGTACAATCAGAGCTGATTTTGCTCAAGTTATGGAATACAATATTGTACACGGTTCAGATTCTGTTACTAGTGCAGAAAGAGAAATTAAAATTTACTTTAACGAAAATGAATTGTTTTCTGAAGGTAAATGTATGTCTGAACTTGTTATCGAAAGCTTGGACGCAGAAGTATAATTATTGAAAAAGCTGCATTATGCAGCTTTTTTTAAAGGTGAAACTATGAATGAAAAAGATTATTTTAATTATGAATTAATACATGAAGACGCACAAACAGGTGCTCGTGCCGGAATTTTAACAACTCCGCACGGAAAAATTGAAACTCCAATATTCATGCCTGTTGGCACAAATTCCGCAGTTAAATCTCTAACCTGTAATCAAATAAAAGATACAGGAGCTCAGATTATTCTTTCAAATTCATATCACCTATATTTGAGAGCCGGAACAAAACGCATAAGAGATTTCGGCGGAATTCATGGCTGGATGAACTGGGATAAACCGGTATTAACTGATTCCGGAGGATTTCAGGTATTTTCACTTTCCCATTTAAGAAAAATAACCGAAGATGGCGTGGAATTCAGAGATCCTAAAGATGGAACAAAACATTTTATTTCACCTGAAATATCAATGGAAATCCAACAAGATATCGGTGCTGATATTATAATGGCATTCGATGAATGTGCTCCATATCCTTGTGATTATGAAACAGCAAAAGCGGCTATGGAAAGAACACATCGTTGGCTTGAAAGATGCTTTAAAGCCAAAACAAATCCAAAACAAGCTCTTTTCCCAATCGTTCAAGGTGCATTCTTTGATGATTTGAGAAAAGAAAGCGCAAGAGTTATTTCAACATTCGATGCTGTTGGATACGCTATTGGCGGAGTTAGTGTTGGAGAACCAACAGATATTAAAAATCACTTCACTGAACTTACAGCACCATTACTTCCAAAATACAAACCTCGCTACCTAATGGGTGTAGGAACTCCTGAAGATTTATTAAACGGAATTAAATATGGAATCGATATGTTCGATTGCGTACTACCTACAAGAAACGCTCGTCATGGTTCATTCTTTACTTGGGAAGGTAAATCAAATATTAAAAACAAAAAATATGAAGATGACTCTCTTCCTTTAGTAGAAGATTGCGATTGTTATGCTTGCCGTAATCATTCCAGAGCATACATAAGACATTTATGGAGATGTCAAGAAGCAACAGCTTCAACACTGCTCTCGATACACAATATACATTTCTTGATTAACTTTGCAAAACTATGCCGTCAGGCAATATTAGAAGATAGATTCGGTGACTTCTACGCTGAACATTATGATAAATTGATATAAATATAACCCTAGTGTCATTCCAAATTAGACTCTGAATCTAGTTCAATGTGACGAAAATAGTTGCGGTCATTCCGTGCTTGACTCAGTATCTATTACTTTACAAGGCGAGACTAGACCCTGAATCTAGTTCAGGGTGACAAAAATAGTTGAAGTCATTCCGGACTTGATCCGGAATCTGGTTCAAGATGACTTTTTAGCGCAATTTACGATATAAACACCAGACCTTTTCTGTTGCTTTTTCTCTACTTTTTGCAAGACCTCTTTGAACGGAATTATGGGTTCCATCTTGTAACCACAGTCATCAGATAGAGTTCCTCCCATCGAAAATAATTCTTCTTGCGGATATCTTCGGCAAATTCCAGGACGCCAAAAATGGATTTTACATCGTCTTGTTTCTTTATCAAGATTCTTACATTCGAAAATCAACCCCAATTCATCTTTACCAATTATCTCCAAGTCAGAATAAAATTTGTGCAAAAATTGTAATTTTTTAAACTCGTCTTCATCCTGAAGTACATGCTTGAAATGTTTTACGTAAATATGAGTACAGCACTGACCGCAACCCTTACATTTTCCGGTTCGCCAGTAATGCTTTTTTAGAACTTTTGCATATATAAATTTTTTCAATTTTTCAAGCATAGTTACATGATAATATTAAAATCCTGCTATAGTATTAAGATTTGTAAATATATAATCTTAAATAAGCAAATATAAATCTTGAGGATAATTTAAGACAATGTAAAACAAAAATACAAAACACACATAATAACCTATATACAGTTTTTTAAACTGACATAATACTATAACATAACCAAAAATAACCAACCTTGACCTCTAACCGAGGTCTTTTTTTTATAAAAAAATAAAAATAAGCAATTTGTCCAATGTAATCGATTTAAATATACTCCATACTTTAGACAGATATCTATCTAAGGAGGTAGTTCAAATATGAAAAAGATTATAATTGCCAGTGGCTTAATTTTGTTATTTTGCGGCTTACAGGTAAATAGCGCCTGTCAATTAACTGAAATAATGAATGGGAAATCTGCTTGTACAATAGGATTGCAAGGCGGACAAAATCAAACAATAAAAGACAAACTTATACCTAATAACCTTGATCAAATGGCAAATCCTTCAAGAAATACATCTAAGGAATTTAGAAGTCAACCCCACACAATGCCTGAAACAATTAATACAAAAACTCAATACAATGATCCTGAACGCCTTGAAGGAAACACTCCATACAATGCGGCCTGTCAATTTGGAGTTTGCATGCCAGGTGAAAGCAGTAATAGTCAGAACGGGCGTTAAATAAGATTTTTACCCAATTTTGCTACAGTTGCGATATCTTCCTCAGGAGCTTTGCCCACTGTTGTTAAATAATTTCCTATTAGAATTCCTTCGACACATTTTTTTAGGGCAAGTTCCTGATTTTTTTCAGAAAGCTTCATTCTTCCTCCGCAAAAACGCAACACAGATTTCGGATTTGCAATTTTGAATACAGCAAGAGTTCTTAAAATATTTTCTTCATCGATTTTATCATGATAATTTTCGAACGGAGTTTCAGGAATCGGCATCAATATATTGATAGGAATTGAATCAGGTTCAATTTCAGCTAACTCCATAGCCATTTCAACACGTTGTTCAATGGATTCGCCCATACCAAGAATTACACCACAGCATAGTTCCATTCCATATTTTTTAACTAATTTACAAGTATTAAGGCGATCATCCCAAGAGTGTGTTGTACAAACTTCAGGATAATATGAACGACAAGTATTTATATTATGGTGAAATCTTTTTAAACCGGCTTCGGCTAATTGTTTAGCCTGTTCTTCATCAAGGATTCCTATTGATGCACAAGATTTTAAACCTCCTAGTGCATTAATTTCCTTAATCATATCTAGTTCAATTTGAAAATCTCTGCCTTCGTCAGGAGTTTTACCACTTGTTACAATTGCAAAACGGGACACTTTATTATCTTTTGCCTCAAGCGCAACTTTTTTAACTTCCTCAATATCTACCAACGGATATGATTCTATATTTGTACAATAATGTGAACTTTGTGCACAGTATTTACAGTTTTGAGAACATTTACCGTTTCGGGCATTAATTAATGAACAAAACTCAATATTATCAGACATATATTTTGATGATTCATTCAATAATTCATCCAGAGGTAAATTATATAATTTTAATAACTCTTCTTTTGTGTAAATCTTTTTTTCAACTGTGCTATTCATATCCAACGTCCCCTTTAGGTCAATATACATAAAAAATAGTACGTCGGAAAAATACTATTGTCAAATTTATGGTAAAATCAAAATAATAACAGGAGAATAATTATGGCAGGAATTTTAAATATACAAGTAAAACCAACAATCGGAAATAAAGAACTTAACCTAAAAAAAATAGAACATTTTATAAAAAAATATTCAGATAAAAAACTTGATCTTGTTGTTATGCCGGAATTTTTCTCTACAGGAATTTCTCATGAAGAATTTATAAATAATCCGGTAGACGAAAACGGTGGAGATACCATCGAATTTATAAAAGATCTCGCAACAAAATATAATACTAATATTATTGCTGGAACTGTAATTGAAAAATCGGAAGATAAACTATATAACACATCTTTCATTATAGACAGAAAAGGGGAAATCGTTGACAAATATCGAAAAATCCATCTTTTTAACTATATGGGCGGTACAGAAGGTGACAGAATTACAGCAGGAGATAGAGAAGTTGTTGTAAATCTTGATTTTGGAAAAGTAGGTTTAGGCATTTGTTTTGATATAAGATATCCGCTTCATTATAACAAACTTATAAAACAAGGCGCAGATATAATAGTTCTGCCTACAGCTTGGGTAATTCCAAACGAAATTTACAACGACTCGAAAATGTTCCAATACGCTCAAGAGATGTGGATTGCAATGAACAGAACTAGAGCTTATGACAACATGGTTTATGTTGTATCGTGCAACCAAACAAAAAAAGTTAACGATAACATCAGTGCTCTTGGAAACTCATTAATCATTGCTCCAAATGCCGAAATTCTTGCCGAAGCTAATTTGGATGAATGTGCGCTTTACGCTGATGTTGATTTGGATTTGGTAAAATATTACCGACAAATCTACCCTATCGCAAACATAGACTAAATTATTATATTAAATCAAGCTTGCATAAATGTTTATAAACACATCTTTGACAAGCACCATAATTATCTTCATTTATCGGATCAAACTTCAAAGCTTTAATATCAGCATAAGTTTGACGTATAAGCGATTCAATATAATCAATATCTTCACCTGTCAAAGTCTTATAAACACTTCTGGCATGGTCTTCTACATAAATAATTCCAACTTGTGAAACCTTATTTCCTGTAAGTTTTTCATAAGCGTATTTATAAAAACAAAGTTGATTATAATAACCTTCTTTAGAACCACCCAGTGCAATTTGTTTTTCACTTACAGGAGAGCCTGTTTTATAATCATACAAATTATATGTTCCATCCGAGTTTTGTTCAATACGGTCAATTTTACCTGTAATTAAGTCATCATCAACGCTTACACCATAAAAACTAAACTCTACATCCACAACTCGTTCAATCGGAGTTTGTGAAAAATACGGATAATAATTCAGGATAAGCTTTTCACCAAGTTTAATAAATCGCTCTTTGTTTTCAATATTTGAAAATCTCATACCACTAATACTATTATTAAAATCAGTTAAAACATCACTAATATCAGGGTATTCACCTTTTTCCTTAGCAAATTTCACAGAACGTTCTAATATTGCATGGACAGCAGTACCAAAATTTGCATTATCCCAATCAGCTTCTTCCACATCAATCCCAAGAACTTTCAAATAGAAAAACTTACGCGGACATGTTAAATAATCATTAACTCTTGATGGTGAAAGAATAATCGAATTAACACGCTCTTTTATTTCATTTTCAAAAGCTTGACGATGTTGAAAAACTTCGCTTGAAATGCTTCGAACAAACTCTCTTGTCATATCATCCGCATTACACTCGAATTGAGATGATTCAAAATCATAATTAGAAAATTCAGAAAGATATTTTGTAATATGTTGTGCTCTTCCATCATTATTATCTGCAAACGACAAAGTTAGAGAATGCTTTGCTCTGGTAATCCCAACAAATAACAGTTTTAAAAGTTCAGAATCTTTTTTTGCCTGCGCTTCATCTTTATCTAAAACTTCATCTGTAATCAACTTATATTCCCCAGGCATGCGAAAATCTTCCCAAGCTGAAGAAATTAAGTTTGGCAAATAAACATACTCAAATTCTCTACCTTTAGAACCATGATATGTCATCAATTGTACTGCATTCTGAACAGAAGATTCTTTCTCTAAATTGATATCAATTTCATTTTTCAAACAATCATCCAAATATTTAACAAAATCATTCAAACTTTTTGTTGAATCATTTCTCTGAAAATTTTCTGCTTCGGTAATTATTCTTTTAATTCCAAAAATATTTTCGCTTCTATTCGAATCACAACGGTAAAAATATTCTAAAATACCTGTCCTATTTATAATTTCAACAATCGTATTTCTAAGCGTATTAGTTGTAGAATATTCATTCAAACTCTCAAACGTTTTCAAAAAGTTTTCTACAGCAGACGGATTTTTCCAATCAGAAAGACTGTACATTAGTGATATAAAATCACTTTTACCATCTTTAATTAATAACTGCTGCTCATGAAGAATTTTATTATAATCTTCTAAGTCCAATTTAAAAGGTTCAGATAGCATCAATCCAAATAACTTGTCACTTGCAAGTATATGATTAGCCATAGCTTTCAAGTAGAAATAGATTAGAATTGTAGAACGGATTGCAAAAATACTTTTCCCCTCATCTATTTGAAACGGAATATTTTTACCTTTCAAAAGTTCAGCAAAAGTTTGTAATTCTGCACGTTTCTTAGCAATAATTGCAATTTGTGAATAATCTTTATTTCCATCTTCACGCATTGCCATACAATCTGATTCCACGAGTTTTTTTATATCATCAACAAGATAATTAAATTCTTGCAAAGTTTCGCCAAATTGGAATCTTCGTATTTTTCTATCTTTTGCTATGATTTTAGGATTTTTGGCAATCAATTTTTTAGAAATACCATAAGTTTTTTTGAAATAATCTTTATTCTCAAGCCTATTACTGTCCTGACTTACAACAAGATTACTAAAATCAAGAATTGTTTGAGTCGAACGATTATTTTCTTCAAGACAAATAACTTTTGTTTCAGGATATTTGGTTAAGAAATTCTCAACATTTCCACTTTTTGCACCCTGAAAGCCATATATAATCTGATCATCATCTCCGACAACAAAGATATTTTTACTGGAATTGCCATCAACAAGATTGAATATAATACTGTTTTGCAAGTCATTTGTATCTTGGTATTCATCAACAAGAAAATATTGATACTTGTTTGAAACTTCTTTTAAAAACAATTCATCTTCTTCAAATGCAGTCAAGACGAAATTAATCATATCCGAGAAATCAATCAAATTATGTTTAATCATTTTGTCAGAATATAATTCATACAAAGTCCACAATTCTTTTGCTTTTTCAATATTTGTTTTTATTTTTTCAAGCTCGGCATAACGTCCTTTATTTTGAGTTTTGCCTGCTTGTTCACGTTCATAAATTTCACTTTCAAGCTCTTTATATCTTGGCATTAAAGATATATTTGTATCAATATTTGCCAAATATTCAGCTTTTGTAAGGCGTTTTGTCTTTAATTTTTCGACATATGAAATAAAATTTTTAGTAAAAAAGTATTTATCAGCCCTTGTCGGAACAAAAAATTCCAATGAAGCTTCATCAATACATTCTTTCATAATCTCAATTTTCTCAGTATCAGAAATCAATCTTACATCCGCAGAAAGTTCAAATTGAGAAGGATATTCTTTAATAACATCATTACAAAATGAATGATAGGTATAAATATTAACAGAAGATGCAATTACGCCCATTTTTTTTATAAGACGCTGTCTCATCTCAGAAGCAGCAGCATCAGAAAATGTCAAACACAATATTGATGAAGGTTTAACATCATCAGCAAGCATTTTTTCTATTCTATTAATAACAGTAAAAGTTTTGCCGGTTCCCGGACCTGCGAGAAGCATTACTTGCCCGTTCAAAATATCAATAGCTTCCTGCTGGCGAGCATTAGGCTTAATTATTGTGTTAGTTATAGTATTTTCTGTCATACTATAAATTTAACACAAAAAATTCTATCGACGAATAATTACTCTATTCATATTATTATTAACAACACGATTTATGTCATCGCCAAATCTTTCATATTGACTTTCTGAACATATAACTTTGCCTGTTACCGTTCTTAAGTTTGGTGGAAATTCTGTAATCAACGAGTTAAATAACGAATTTTTATTTTGAAGTACTAAATTTCCATTAATAACTTCAACATTTCTAAGAAGCACATCTTCATTCAATCCAAACATTGAATAAGGAACAGAAATACCTTGTTCCGCACTAAAATTATATACAGGTTTATAAGTTCCAATCTCCAAAAGCCCTGATTCAAGCTGTTTTGTATCAACACCTAGAAATTTAAACATCCCCAAATCATCATTCTCCTTTATAGCTTTTAAAAAGTTCTTTTTAGTTACATTATTAACTTCAGAAAGTTTTTCACTAATCAAAATAGCTTGATGAGCCTTTGGACCTTCATCAATAACACCTGAATGACATTTTAAATTTCTGGAATTAAGAAAAGATTTTATTTCTCCCAATAGATTCAATGGAACAATATTATTATTTTCAACTCCTTGAATTTGATCAATTTTACCTCTTAATGTAGTCATACCAATTAAAGGTTCCCACAGTTTATGAGATTTTGAACGATGTAAAAAGATATAAAAATCACCATCTTCAAGAGCCGCCTGAGCCTTATCTACACTAGATCTAGTACACCAGTTACGACAACTTAGAGTTTCAAGCATTGATACATTTTTTTCTCTATCAAACGGAGCATGCTTAATAGATGGAACCTTAACCCAAACTGATTCTTTTTCAGATAAATCCATTTCCATCAAAAGGTTATCTCTTAATCTATGAGTATAAATTTCAAGGAACGACGGTTTTGAACAACGAACAGCACGCGCCTTTGGTTCAATTTTTTCATAATCTGTAATGGTCTCAAATAAAGCTGTCTCATTGAACGGAACTGGGATATGTCTGTTATTATCTTTAATTTCACTTGTTATAGCATCCCAAATTACAACTCTTAGAGCTTTATCTTTTTTGACTTTAGCAACAAGTTTTGGATTACGGGTAACCATTAAAGGCGCTTTTTCAGGCTCAGTAAGAAACTCTTTCCATTCTGATAATCGAACGGCTCTTGCCTGATTTATTTTATCTATTGAAAAAGTTCTCACATCTTTTGGGATATAACTTTTCCATTTTATTTTTTCAACTAAAACTCTTTTAAAATCAGGAAAAGCTTTATTTTCATCAAACACTTGCTTAACTGCAATTCCTATATTTTTTGAAGAAAGTAAACTACCATCTACACCATATTTTTTATTTCCTCCAAATAATTCAGCCGCTAAATATTCAAAAACAGTTGAATATTTTGAAGCCAAAGACTTCCCAGTAAAATTCACACTATCAGCGACTGGAGTATGCCTTGAGGGTATATAATTAACTTTATTATTATTTTTAACAATTGTATTCTTGTTGTATAAGTTTATATTACTAATTGCGGGTAACATAAATATTTAAATCCTTTTTATATTTCTTAGTGCAAAACTAATAAAATTCCTGAATAAAATTTTTTGCGATTTATAAAACAGATATTCAAAAGAGTTTTACATTTTTTAATACATAATAATTTCATTACACCTAGTTATATTAAATATAGTAGCATAATTCCCCTCATTGTGTTAAAATATTTTAGCACAGTTAATAAGGAGAGAAAAATGGCAGATGCAAAAATTTTAGCAACTATTGAAAGATCAGAAACTGAACAATTACAAATTTCTGTTAGCGAATATAAAGGCAGAAGTTATTTAAATATGAGAATATTTTACACTACTGATGACGGTGCAACTTGGTTGCCTACAAAAAAAGGAGTAACTTTTACTCCGGATCAATTGGATTTATTAACTGAAGCTATCGAAGAAGCTAAACAAGAATTTATGGCTGCAGAGGTAGAAGGCTAATAAGGCTCTAAAAATATGACAGACGAAACTGTACAAACAAATTTATTTGAAGTTCCCGCTCGAAAGCTTACGCTGAAAAAGCGGGAATCTTCTAATATACAGCCACATACACAACCACGTTATGCAGTCTGTCTTGTTAATATTAAAGTTCTAGGGGTAAAAACATTCAGCTACTTAATCCCACCAGAGATGAATAATAAAATTAAAATCGGTCAAGCCTTACTTGTACCGTTTGGCAGACAAGGATTGATAAACGCATTTTGTGTAGGATTTTCTGATTATTTACCACCTGAAATTAGAGCAAAAAAAGTTGCAAAAATTCTTGATGAAACTCCATTATTCTCAGTCGAATACTTGAAACTTTTAGAATGGGTTGCCAATTATTATTGCACTGATTTAATTACCGTTCTTAATACCGCAATTCCTTTAAAACTTATTGAAAAATCTCTAAAAACCGAACAATCAATAACTTTTATCAAAACTGACGGTGCAACAAAGCGACAACTTCAAATTCTTGAACTATTACAAGAAAAAGGAAAAATGCCTTTAATTGAATTTGAAAAACTTGCAAAAACTACTCGTGCAACAATTAAAAAACTCGAAACTCTCGGATGTATAAAACTTACCGAAGAACAAATCTATCGCAATCCTTTGGATATTTTAAATATTGATAAAAAAGAAGATTTATATGAACTATCAGAAACTCAGCAAAAAGTTTATGAAGGAATTTCAAAAAAAATTACCGAAGAAAATTCACCGCAAATTCTCCTACACGGAGTAACAGCAAGCGGAAAAACCGAAGTTTATTTTAAGCTTATTGATGACACAATAAAATCAGGAAAAAACGTACTGTTTCTGGCTCCTGAAATTGCCTTAGCTTCTCAGCTAACCAAACGTCTTGCAAAGAAATTTGGTACAAAAGACACAGCAATATGGCATAGCAGTATTTCAGAAGGTGAAAGATACGACGTTTGGCAAAAACTTTATAAAAATGAAATAAAAATCCTTGCAGGTGCACGTTCTGCGGTATTTGCACCGTTAAAAAATATCGGTCTGATTATTATTGACGAAGAACACGAAGGAGCTTACAAACAAACATCTCCTGCACCTAGATATGATGCAAGACTTGTTGCAAGAAAACTTGCCGAATTCAACGAATGTCCGTTAATACTTGGCTCCGCTACACCTGATATTTCAAGTTATTACAGAGCAGTCAACTCAAATCGCCTTTTTGAGATGTTAAAACGATACAATAATGCAAAAGTTGCACCGGTAACAGTTATAAATATGCAAGAATACGGACGTGCAGCCTACAAAAGCTTAATTTCAAAACCGCTGCAAACTGCAATTAAAGAAACTCTTGATAATAAACAACAAGTAATCTTGTTAATCAATAGAAGAGGATTTTCAACCTACACTCAATGCCAAGGCTGCGGACATGTAATTGAATGTCCTAATTGTGCAATCCCAATGATTTGGCACGCAAAAGATAATATGCTGAAATGCCATTATTGTAATCACGTGGAATACTTCCCGAGAACCTGCCCTAATTGTGGATTTGATGGACTTAAAAATTCAGGAACTGGGACTCAAAAAATAGAACAATACATAAAAGATTTATATCCGGATTATAATATCGAAAGAATTGACAGTGATGTATTAACAAGAAAAGGTGAACACATCAGACTTCTGGAAAAATTTCAAAAAGGAGATATTGATATTCTTGTCGGTACCCAAATGATTGCAAAAGGATTAGATAATCCTAACGTTACACTCGTTGGAGTAATTTCAGCTGACGCAAGTTTCAATTTACCTGATTTTAGGGCTTCTGAACGAGGATTTCAACTCCTAACTCAAGTTGCAGGCAGAGCTGGACGTGGAGAATTTAAAGGCAGAGTATTCTTCCAAACTTACAACCCAGAGTACTATGCTCTTGAAAGCGCAAAATCCCAAAACTATTTTGATTTCTATCAAAAAGAAATTGCTTCCAGAGAAGATTTTGATTATCCACCATTCAGCCAAATAATCAGACTTATTTTAAGTTCACAGAATAACTTCCGAGCAGAAAAAGCAGCACAAGAAATTGCACTCAGACTTTGCACTATGATAGAAAAATTCGGCTTTGGTGAACGTTTGGAAGTACTTGGACCAACACCTTGTGTAATCGAAAGAATAAATAGTTATTACAGATTCCAAATCATTATTAAAAATAAACTTGAAGATAAAGGGCATCAATTTGTTTCAAGTTTCTTAAATAAAATTACAGCACCTAAAGATATACGTATGACGATAGATGTCGATCCTCTGGATATCTTATAAAATTTCTTATAAAAAGGAAACAAGTTTAGACTAAAAAAGACGGTTAAAAAACCGTCTTTTTATTTATATACATTTGCAGAAACTATTTTTCATTATTTTCATCTAGCAAACTAGTTTGTTGAATATCTTCAGCAGGAGCTGTTTCAGAAATTGATTCAGTTGATGTCATTTTAATAGTTACATCATCTTCATCAGGATTAACAATTTTATTAACTGAACATACGGTATCATTTTCCAATAAGTTTTGAGCTCTTACACCGGTTGCCGGACGACCTTGACAAGAAATTGAACCTGCATTCAATCTAGTTACAACACCGTTAGCAGTAACTAGCATA
>JAAVBM010000124.1 GCA_014803505.1 bacterium
TTATTATTAATCTTCAATCCATTTTTTAGCATCAAATTTCAGATCTTTTACTTTGATATTTAAAGATTCTGCGTATGGTTGAAATTTAACTAACAATTGTGTTTTTCTTAACATTAACTCTTGTGCAACGATAGGAGTTTTGCAAGCAATTACCATAATTGACCCTTTTATCATAGAATAAGGTTTTGAATTTTGAGCAAATTTTTCACCGGCAACTTTTCCCCAAAATTTACACAAGTTGCTACGAGTAATTGCTTTTTTTATCTCAGCTCGTTCCATAAGCTTAGCAATTATTTCGTCCATATTTTGAAATTTTGTGTATAAAATTTTCTTCATAATTTTGGTGCTTATTATTTTTGTGATAAAATTTTGAAATGACCATTGAACAATTAGATATTAGCATAAAAAGTTCTAAAAATATATTGTTAGTTTCTCATATAAATCCGGATGGAGATACTCTTGGTTCTATGTGTGGATTGTATTCTTTGATTCTTGATAACTACAAGAAAAAATGTGATATGGTTATTGTTTCAAAGTTACCTGACACATATAAATTCTTACCATACATAGATAATGCAAAACATATTGAAGATTATGATTTATCAAGAGAATATGATTTGATTATAAATCTTGATGTTGCAGCAATTGATAGATGTGCAGATGCACAAATATTATTTAATAAAGCAAAAAAGACAATCAATATTGATCATCATGAAACTAATATCGGATATGCTGATATTAATATAATAAACCCTAAGGCTTCGGCAACTGCTGAGGTTTTAGTTGAGTTAGCTTTGCAATTGAATTGGAATTTGTCCTTGAACTCTGCAATTTGTTTATATACAGGTATTCTTACAGATACCGGCAGTTTTAAGTTTTCCAATACAACATCGGTAACTTTAGAATATGCTGCTAAATTACTGGATATTGGAGTTAAGCCGGCTGAAATTTATCAAAAATGCTACGAATCTAATTCTAAAGATATGGTTTTATTCCAGAGTTATTGTATTAATAAAGCAAAGTTTTGTAATGATGATAAAATAGCATATACTATTGTTTATAAAAAAGATTTGGAAAAGTTTAATTATAATGGTCAGGATTTCACTGACGGATTGACTGAAAAGCTTAGAGCAATAATAACGACAGAAATTGCATTTATTGTAAAAGAATTAAATTCTTCAACATCTAAGATTTCTATGCGAAGTAAGAGTAAGGATATTGCACAGGTTTGTTCTGTGTTCGGAGGCGGAGGTCATAAGCTTGCCGCAGGTGCAGTGATTAAAGCTTCTCCAGATGAAGCCGTAAAACTTGTGTTGAAAGAAATTGAAAATAAGAATTTATGTTAAAACAACTTCTTAAAAATAAATACATAAGAGCAATTGTAAGATTAGTGAAATCAATTATAAAAAATGATTTCTATGGTATGGCTGCAGAAATGGGATTTATGCTGGTTGTCGGAATATTCCCTTTTATGTTATTTTTAATGACTTTGTTCGGGTGGTTGGGTAACCGTTCTTATTTGGATTCTATGCTAAGAGTGCTTGCTAATATTATGCCAATGCAGGCTATGAATTTGTTAAAATCAGTTCTTGAAGAAACTATGATTTTTAATCATGGCAGATTGTTGGCTATTATTGGTATTATTACAACGATTGTTCTTTCCACAAATGGGGTAGCTGTCGTTTTGAAAGGGTTGAATCGTGCTTACAAGGTTGAAGAAACCAGAAGTTTTATATATACAAGAATTCTTTCGTTTTTGATGGTTTTTGTAAATGTTTTGGTTTTATTTTTAACTATTAACATTATTATATTTGGTAAAGTTATTATAATGTTTTTGGTTGCGCATTTTAACATGTCAAAGGGTGTTGCTATTACTATTTTGACATTGCGTTGGCCGGTATCATTCCTGGCATTATATATAATGGCATTCTTAAGTTATTATATATTACCTGATTTAAGAGGGAAAGAAGCTTTCAAACGTAAAAGTGCATTGCCGGGAACTGTGTTTTTTACGACCTTTTGGTTAGTTGGATCTTGGGGCTTTTCCGTATATGTGAATAATTTAAGTACATATAATTTGGTTTATGGAACTATTGGAGCATTCTTTATTTTAATGATTTGGTTATATTATACTTCTATTCTTTTATTGATTGGCGGAGAAATAAATTCGCAGGTTTATAACCAATTGACTCAGCGCTCTGTTGAGCTTAGGGAAGAAATTGCTCAATTAAGATTAAATAATAAAAAAAGATAAATTCCTTAAATAGCCATAATATTCGTTTTTACGGTGCAATTTGAAAAATTTCATGTTCTTGATATTATAGAAATATGAAAGATATGTTAGATAAAATTCTTCAAATCGAGAAGAAATATAAGGAATTAGGCGAAACTCTATCCGATCCTGCCGTAATTCAGGATTATAACAAGTTTAGGGATTTGTCAAAACAAAGAAAATCAATGGAAGAAACTGTTAATCTCTATTATCAATGGAAAGAGACTACAGATGCAATTGCAGATGCAAAAGAAATGCTTCATGAAGAAAAAGATGAAGATATGCGTTCATTTTTAAAAGCTGAAATGGAAGAAAATGAAGCTAAAATTCCTGCTTATGAAGAGCAGATGAAAGTTTTATTACTTCCTCGCGACCCAATGGATGATAAAGATATTATGCTTGAAATCCGTGGTAGCGCAGGTGGAGATGAAGCAAATATATTCGCAGGTGATTTGATGCGTATGTATTTAAGATATGCTGATAAAATGGGTTGGCAAACTCAAATTTTAAGTAAAACCGATTGCGAAGCAGGTGGTGTATCTGAAGTTATTATTTCTATGAAGGGTGACAGTATTTATTCCAGATTGAAATATGAATCAGGTGTTCACAGAGTTCAAAGAGTTCCTGCAACTGAATCACAAGGCAGAGTTCATACTTCTACTGCAACTGTTGCCGTAATGCCTCAAGTTGATGATGTTGAAGTTAACTTGAATATGAATGATGTAGAAATTACTACGGCTCGTTCAGGCGGTGCAGGCGGACAAAATGTTAACAAAGTTGAAACTGCAGCCAGAGTATTCCACAAACCTACAGGAATCATGATTTTCTGTACGGAAGAACGTTCGCAATTGCAAAATAAAGAACGTGCGTTGGAAATTCTTAAAGCAAAACTTTATGATATGGAAGTCCAAAAACAAACTCAGGAAATTACAGATTTAAGACGTTCTCAGGTTGGAACAGGTGACAGATCTGAACGTATCAGAACATATAATTTCCCACAAGGTCGTTTGACAGACCACAGATTGAATCATAACTTAAATGTATGGACTGTTATCGACGGCGAATTGGATGAACTTATTAACTTATTGGTTGAATATGACCAAAAGTTAAAATTGGAAAAATTAGCACAAGAGCAGTAGAGGTATTAGTGACGGATAGGCGTTGTGTGAGCTGTTGGCAGATAAAAGACAGAAATGATTTAATAAAAATTACAGTTGACAGTACTAACGGAAATATTGTTGTTAATCCAAAATCTGATATATTTGGCAGATCTGCATATCTTTGCTATAATGAAACTTGTATAGAATCTGCGTTTAAAAAAGATAAACTGGCGAAACGCTTGAAAAACTCTGTACAAAACGAATTGAAAGGACAGTTACTAGATGAGTTACGAAACAGTTAGAATAAGTGAAATAGCAAAAGAACTTGGACTTCCAAGCAAGGAAGTTGTAGAAAAGTTTGCAGAAATTGGAGTTACGGGGAAAACTCATTCAAGTACTGTTACTCAAGATCAAATTAAAAGACTAAAAGCTTTTATTGCTGATGGTGGGGTAAAAAAAGCTGCCAAGCCGAAAGCTTTCGTTGTTAAAAAGGCAAAACCTGTTGAGATTGAAGAAAAAGTTGAACAAAAAGCAGAGCCAAAACAAGAGGAAAAGCCTGTAGTTGTAGAAAAGAAACCATTAATAGAAAAAGTTGAACGTCCAAAAGTGCAGGTTGTAAAACCTGTTAGTCGTTTGGAAATTGTTCGTCGTGCACCTAAAAAACCGGTGAATGAATCTGCAGCTTCTTCAAAAGATAAGTCTTCAAAAGATTTTAATAAGAGTTCTGATGAAAAAAGATTTTCAAGAGGTGATAGACCTCAGAATGGTGAAAGAAAATTTACACCAAGAGGAGATAGACCTCAACGCACAGATGCTCAAAAAGCAGGCGGAAAAGATTTTTCAGGGAAAAAACCTTTAGAGCGTCGTATTATACCTCAAGATATGTACGAAAATAAAGGTCCTGTTAAACGTAAACCTGACGGCAAAAAGAAAGAAAAAGACTTTAATTCTAAAAAAGAAGAACAAGAAAGAATTTCTCTAGAAAAAGCAGCAGCTCAACATCATAAAAAGAAAGTTCAAAGAGTAGAAGAAGTCGAAGAAGTGAAACAAATTGTTGTTAATCAGGCAATGACTATTTCTGAATTGTCTGAAAAAATTAAGAAAACTCCGGCTGAAATTGTAAAATTCTTAATGTTGAACGGAGTTATGGCTACCGTTAACCAACTTATTGATGTTGATGTTATCAAAAAAGTTTGTGCAGAGTATGAGTTAGAGGTTCTTGAAGAAGATTTGGATGCATTCATTGAACAAGAGCTTGAAAAAGAAGAAAAAGCAAAAGCTTTAACTGAAGTTGATAAAAAACTTCTTAAAAAACGTGCTCCGGTTATCAGTATCATGGGTCACGTTGACCACGGTAAAACTACATTGTTAGATAGTATTCGTGCGTCTAAACATAAAATTGTAGCTACTGAGGTTGGTGGTATTACCCAGTCTATTGGTGCTTATACAGTTTATCTTGGTGATAGTAATGAGAAGAAAATTGTATTCTTGGATACCCCTGGTCACGAAGCATTTACCGAAATGAGAGCTCGTGGTGCTAAAGCTACTGATATTGCAATTTTGGTTGTTGCAGCAGATGACGGTATAATGCCACAAACTATTGAGGCTATTAACCACGCTAAAGCTGCAGAAATTCCTATTATTGTTGCTGTTAATAAAATTGATAAACCGGGAGCTAATCCTGACAGAGTTCTTCAACAGTTAACTGAACACGGGCTTGTTCCTGAAGATTGGGGTGGAGATACTATTACAGTTAAAGTTTCAGCTCTTCAAGGTACTGGTATTGATGAGCTTTTAGAATATATTCTATTGGTTGCTGATGTTCAAGATTTGAAAGCTAATCCTAAAGCTGAAGCTTCTGGTGTTGTTGTAGAAGCTAACTTAGACAAAGGTAAAGGTCCTGTAGCAACATTATTGGTTCAAAACGGTACATTGAGAACAGGCAATTGTATTGTTGTAGGAACTGCTTGTGGTAGAGTTCGAGCATTGTTATCTGATAGCGGTGAAAGAATTCAAAAGGCGGAACCTTCTACTCCTGTTGAAATTTTGGGCTTGTCTGAAGTACCTCAAGCAGGTGACTATTTTGAAGTTGTTCAAAATGAAAAAGAAATGAAGTCTATTATCGCAGATAGAAAAGAAAAAGAACGTGATAAACGTCTTGAAGCAATGTTGCCTGCTCATATTCGTCGTGAAGCTGTTGCTGGAGATGAAGATATTCCTCAATTGAATTTGATTATTAAAGCAAATACTCATGGTTCTGCTGAAGCTGTAGCTCAAGCTATTGCCGGTGTTGAGTCTAAAGAAATCACTACAAAAATTATTCACGTTGGTGTAGGTGATATTTCAGAAGCCGATGTTATGCTTGCTTCTGCGTCAGGTGCATTGATTCTCGGATTTACCGTAAAAGAAGACGGTAATGCTTTAGCTTCTGCTGAACGTGAAGGTGTTACAATTAAAAAATATGATATCATTTATCAATTACTTGAAGATATTGAAAAAACATTGTTGTCACTTCTTGAACCTGAAATTAAAGAAGTTGAACTTGGTAAAGCTGAAATTCGTCAAGTCTTTACTATTGGTAAAACTAATAAAATTGCAGGTTGTTATGTTCTTGAAGGTAAAATTGTTCGTTCTAAAGATGCTGTTCTTATCAGAAATGGTGAAGAAATCTTTAGAGGCGCAATCGATCAATTGAAACGTTTTAAAGATGATGTAAAAGAAGTTGCTCAAGGTTTTGAATGCGGTATTTCATTCAGTAAATTCAATGATATTCAAATAGGTGATATTATTGAAGTTTCTACAACTGAAGAAGTTGAAAGAAAATCTCTATAATAATCTGAATAATTGATGATTTTATAATAGAATAAAATATTGTCAGTTCAGGCAATGAAAAATTCTAAATAGAAAATATATAATTACTTAAAGGATAAAAATCATGACACTAAGAAATGAACGAGTAAGAAAAGAATTAATGCGAGATATTTCTGAAATCTTAAGAAAAGAAATCAGAGGTCTTTGTGGAGTAGTATCGATTGTGGATGTTGAAGTTTCACATGATAATTCTTATGCCAAAGTTATTTATAGTGTTCTGGGTTCAGAAGAAGATATTGAAAAAACAAAGACTATAATCGAAAAAAGTACACCTAAAATTAGATATGAGGTTGGAAAAGTCCTTCGTTTACGCTTAACTCCAGAGCTTAAGTTTGTGTATACGAATGGTTTGGAAGAGTCTTCAAGAGTTGTTGATTTAATTAATAAAATTTCTCGTGGAGAGATTAAATAATCTTATTCAATCGGCTGAAGGATGAAAAGTATGACAGATGATAAAAATGCCATTTCAATGTTTGGCTTTTTGAATATATATAAACCAAAAGGAATGACATCGCATGACGTTGTTGCTCAACTTCGCCGAATAACGAAAATTAAACAAATTGGACATACTGGAACTCTTGATCCTTTTGCGGTCGGGGTTCTTCCTGTTTGTATTGGAAAAGCAACTCGTCTTATTGAGTATTTGAAAGATGATAAAGAATATCTTGCAACTGTTCAGTTTGGTAAAACTACTGATTCTTATGATTTAGATGGTAATGTTGTAAGTACATTTGATAAAAAAGTTTCTATTGAAGAAATCAAGTCAGCACTAAAAAGTTTTGAAGGTGAAATTGAGCAACTTCCACCTATTTATTCTGCGATTAAAGTTAATGGTAAAAAACTGTATGAATATGCTAGAAAAGGTGAAGATGTTGAAATTAAGCCAAGAAAAGTTTTTATTTCGAAAATTGAATTGAAAGATTTTGATGAGAGTGCACAGTCTGCAAAAGTATTAGTCGCATGTTCAAAAGGTACATATATTCGTTCTATTGCTCATGATTTAGGGCAATCATTAGGTTGTGGCGGATATTTAAATTCGCTTGAAAGAACGAAAGCTGGAGAATTTTTAAGTGAACATTCTATAAAGCTGGAAGATATAAGTGATAAATCTATAGTGGGCTCTAATATAATAAATCCTTTAGATATTTTAGATTTTCCAAAATATGAAATGAATGAAATAGAAGCGGAGCGAGTTTTGCATGGAATTAGTCTACAGAATAAAGGCTTTAAAGATTCGGATATTGTAATTTTGATTTATAGTGGTAGAATATATGCAGTAGGAATTACTGAAAAAAATAAGATTATAGTTAAGAAAGTATTTGAGGTTTTATGAAAAAGATTGTATTATTGTTAGGTGCGTTATTGTTAGCTAATGGTTCTGCATTTGCTGCTTGTGATTATGAGTGTGTGGCTCCGTATGATATGAATTCTAAATTTAGAACTTTTTTAGGTTCAGCTTCGGGATTTAATTTTTTATCTGAAAAAACTACTCAAGTCATTGTTAGAAAAGCTATATCTAAATCTATTACCAGTGATGATTTGAAAGTTAAATTGGATTCTTACAGTTCTAAAGATTTAAAAAATGGAATATTTAAATCGCTAAGTATTACAGGTAATAATGTATCAGTCAAGGATATTTATCTTTCATATTTGGATATGAAAACTCTTTGTGATTTTAACTATATTAGACAAAATGGCAGCGATATGTTTTTCGTTGAAGATTTTCCTATGTCATTTGATATTCGTTTAACAGCTTCAGATATCAATAAAACAATGAAAAATGAAAGATATCAAAGAGTTATCAATGATTTTAATAAACTTGCAAAATCTTATGGTGCAGGTATTCAAATTTCATCAACAAGAGTTGCAATAAAATCAAACAAATTCTATTATATTATAGGTGTAACTATTCCATTTGTTAGAGCAGAACAAAAAATGGTTATAACTTCAGATATAGTTGTTAGAAATAAAAAGATTGATTTTACAAATACTCAACTTGTATCAAATATTTTTCGTTTAGATTTACATAAAGTTGATTTTATTTTGAATTATTTGAACCCACTTGATTTTTCAGTAAATATTCTTGATAATAAAGATGCTAAAGTTTCTGTAAATAATGTATCTATTAAGAATAATATGATCTATACAGATGGTGTAGCTGTTATACCTAAAGACTAAAGGATTTTTAAAATGAGTAAAAATCAAAAAATACTTTTAATATTTATCGGGCTTTGTATGTTTATTGTGGTTGGGCTTGTTGCGTTTAACGTGTTTATGCCAAAGCCGGATATAAAGCCTGATCAAATTGAGGTTTCTGAAAGATCTCAAGAAGAAGAAAATCTTACAGAACAACAGGAATCAAAAGAGAAAGAATATATAAACGTATATTTTATAGGTAAAAATGAACACAATGAAGAAGTTTATAAAGCTGTAAAACGTGTATATAATAAAGAGGTTGATGGATCTAAGATAAAATATGCCGTAGTATCTTTGATTCTTGGGCCAAAACCAGAGGAAAAACAACGTGGTGTTTATACCGAAATTCCTGCAGGTTCCGAGCTTATAGCAGTTACAGAACAATCAGATAAAGTAATTGTGAATCTTAATTCAGCATTTGTAACAGGTGGTGGTACCGAAAGTTTATATAAAAGATTATATCAATTGATCAAAACTGTTCGTTTAAATTCCAGATTACCTGTTTATTTGTATATTGACGGACACCGCGCTGATGTTGTTGGTGGAGAAGGTATTATGCTTACTCAGCCGTTAAGTAATTCTTCGTTAGAAAATTAGATAAATGAAAGATAAAAAAGACTTAGATTATTATTTAAATTTAGATTGGACGCTTATTGAAGGGCAAGATTTGGATTTCGACGGTAATCCTTATTACTATATCGAAATAAAGGAAATTCCGAGTTTTACTTTCTGCGCTAAGACTCTTGCTAGAGCAAGAGAAAACTATAAACGTCAACTTAGATTATCTTTGATGGTAATGTTGGAATCGGGTGAACATATTTTGGAACCTGGTGAAGATGTTGATGATATGGATTGGGAAAGTTTGTGTCCTTAGATTTTTATTACATAAAAATAAGAGTAAATATCGAAACAATATATTTTAAAAGGGATCGTAGCGAAGCCCTGATTACTTGAGTTCTTTAATCAGGTGTGTTTTTCTTTAGTCATTCCGGACTTGATCCGGAATCTACGCTACCTATCAAATTGATGGATGCTGAATTAAGTTCAGTATGACAGTAAAATTTAGATTTTTATTATATTCTTAACCTTAACATTTATTATAAAAAGCTTGAAATTGTACTATGTTGGTAATAGGATAAGAGAACGAGTGTAGTTAGTACAATATTGGATTTATGTTATGGCGCTAAATTTTCAAGAACTAGTTTTTAATTTACAAAAGTTTTGGTCTGATTATGGATGTATAATTCAGCAACCGTATGATATAGAAAAAGGGGCATCAACAATGAACCCTGCGACGTTTTTACGTTCGCTTGGTCCTGAGCCTTGGAATACTGCAATGATTGAACCTTGCAGAAGACCTACTGATGCAAGATATGGTGAAAATCCTAATAGATTGGGTCATTATTTTCAATTCCAAGTTATATTGAAACCTTCTCCTGATAATGCTCAAGAACTTTATTTAAAAAGTTTGGAAGCTATGGGGATCAACTTAAAAGAACATGATGTTCGATTTGTTGAAGATAACTGGGAATCTCCAACTCTGGGTGCTGCCGGTGTAGGTTGGGAAGTTTGGTTAGACGGTATGGAAATTACTCAATTCACTTACTTTCAACAAGTTGGCGGTGTCGAAGTTAAACCTGTCGCTTTAGAATTAACTTACGGTTTAGAACGTATTGCAATGTATCTTCAAAACAAAGAGTCTGTTTATGATATTTTGTGGAATGATGAATTGAAATATGGAGATATCTATCTTCAAAATGAAATAGAACAGTCAAAATACAATTTTGAAGTGTCTGATACAGATTCTTTATTCAAGATGTTTGATTTATATCAAAAAGAGGTTGATAATTGCATAGAAGCTAAGCTTGTTTTACCTGCTTATGATTATGTATTGAAATGTTCTCATACTTTCAATCTTTTAGATGCTCATGGTGTAATCAGTAAAGATGAAAGAAATAATTTTATCGGTAGAGTTAGAACAATGGCTTCTGCTGTTGCAAGATTATATGTAGAACAAAGAGAAGCTTTAGGCTTCCCTCTTTGCAAAAAATAATTTTAAAATAAATAGTTAGTGGGTGTTTAGCCCGAAAATATAAGGAAATTAAATGGCTGAAAAATTTAACAGAGCAACTTTTTCAAAAAGTTTTTTGAGACACATTACGCGTATTAAAGCCCCTGATGAAATGCTTGCAGAAGCAAGTGAACAAGGGTTGGAAAAAACTCTTGGAGTTTGGGATTTAATTATTTTAGGTGTTGGTGCAATTATTGGGTCAGGTATATTTGCTGTTGTTGGTATTGCCGCAGCAGGAAGTGCTGATGGCTCAAGTTTAGGTGCTGGGCCTGCATTGATGGTATCAATGGTAATTGCTGCTATTGCTTGTATTTTTTCAGCATTATGTTATTCTGAATTTGCTACAATGATACCTGTCGCAGGTGGTGCTTATACTTATACGTTTGCAACATTAGGTGAATTCGCAGCTTGGATGGTTGGCTGGGTTCTTATGCTTGAATATGCGATTGGTTTTATCGCTGTTGCTTGTGCTTGGTCAAATCATTTTGTACAATTTTTAGCAGGATTTGATAAAGTTTTACCGGCTTGGTTAGCTCATCCTCCGGTTTGGCTTACTAATGATGTGTTTTCTGTTGGTAAGTTATTAGCAGAAAATCCTGATATTTATGTTCCTAGAATTTTAGGTGTGCCTGTATGTATAAATTTACCGGCAATTATAATGGTACTTTTGACAACTGCTATATTGGTAAAAGGTACTAAGGATTCAACTAAAATGGCTAGTGTAATGGTTGTTATAAAAATGGCAGTTATTGCTTTGTTTATTTTAGGCGGAGCATTTTTCGTAACTCCTGCCAATTGGACTCCTTTTGCTCCAAACGGAATGTCAGGAATCTGGTCAGCTGCATTTTTGATATTTTTTGCTTATATCGGGTTCGATGCTTTGGCTACTGCTGCAGAGGAATGTAAAAATCCGCAAAAAGATTTACCGATAGGGATTATCGGCTCTCTTTTAATAACAACAATTGTATATGTTTTAGTAGCTTTAGTTTTGACAGGTATGCAAAAAACAAGCGGTCCTGTTCCTCTAGATTTTTTGAAAGCTCCTATGGCTTATTGTATGACTATGACAGGAAAATCTTGGGCCGTATATGCTTCATATTTTATCTCAATAGGTTCTTTGGCAGGATTAACTTCAGTGTTATTGGTATTGGAGATGGCTGCAACTAGAATTTTGTATGCCATGAGTCGAGATCATTTTATTTCAAAAAGATTTCAAAAGCTTCATTCAAAATTTAAAACTCCTGCTTTATTAACATGGACAGTTGGAATTCTTGCTGTGCTCGGAATCTTAACATTGAATCTTGATGTAGCTGCTGAACTTTGTAATTATGGAACATTTACATCATTTATTATTGTATGTGTTGCAGTATTGATTTTACGTCATACTGATCCGGATAGACCAAGACCGTTTAAAGTTCCATTCTCACCGGTTGTTCCATCATTAGGTATTCTCTGTTGTGGTGGATTGATGATTTATAAATCATTGCAGGCTGGAAGTTCTGCTTTATTATTCCCTGTATGGCTTGGAATTGGAGCTGTAATATATTTATTATACGGTTTTATAAAAAATAGAAATAATGAAAATAGAATTCACAAAGAATTAGTACATGGAAGTGAAATTGAACAGGAAGTAATTGAATAAATATGAATATTGATTTACAACAACTTTGCCGAAATATATTAAAAAAAAGAAGTATGGACGAGTTAATTGCCACAAGCAAACGTTCAGAATTAAAAAAAACATTAAACGTATTTGACCTTATCGTAATTGGTATAGGTGCTGTTGTCGGAACCGGTATTTTTACAATTATCGGGACTGCGATTGTTGGAAGTTCCGAAAGTGTTGGAGCTGGTCCTGCAATTGTTATTTCTATGGTTTTAGCTGCGGTAGCTTGTATTGTTCCTGCTCTCTGCTATTCTGAAATAGCGGCAATGATACCTGTCGCAGGTAGTGCTTATACCTACACCTATGCAACTATGGGCGAATTTATGGCTTGGATGGTTGGTTGGATTTTAATGCTCGAATATGCGATTGGAAATATCACTGTTGCAAGTGCTTGGTCTGGTTATTTTATTCATTTCTTGGGTGGTTTTAAACATGTTCTGCCAGCTTGGGTTTGTAATTTCCCTTTATGGTTAAGATATGATTATCGTACTATGTCTGAAATGTGTAAAGCCTATGGCTGGGATATTCATGACAAAATTCCTTATTTGTTTGGCCATATTCCTATTTCAATAAATGTACCGGCAATTGCAATTGTGCTTGTTTTAACATTGTTACTTGTTCGAGGAGTTAAGGAATCTACTAAAGTTGCAACCATTATGGTTGGAGTAAATATGTTTATGATTTTGTCATTTATATTGGTTGGGTCACATTATGTCGATCAAGGTAATTGGCATCCGTTTATTCCAGTAGTTCATCCGTTTCAAGGTATTATGATGGGTGCGTTCTTAATTTTCTTTGCTTATGTTGGTTTTGATGCTATTTCAACGACAGCTGAAGAAACAGAAAATCCTCAAAGAGATTTGCCGATTGCTATTATAGGTACACTTATTATTTGTACTGTATTATATGTTTGCGTTGCTCTTGTTTTAACAGGAATTGTTCCTGTTGAGTTTATAAATGTAAATGCTCCTATTGCAGATGCAATGAGTTCTATTGGCGAAAAATGGGATTGGTTTGCAAAGTTTATTGCTATTGGTGCATTGTGCGCATTGACATCTGTTCTTTTGATTTATCAATTAGGAACAACCAGAATTTTATACGCAATTAGTCGTGACAGATTTTTGCCAAGATCCTGGAGAGCAATTCATAAGAAATTCAAAACTCCGCATGTTATGACTTGGATTTCAGGTTTAGTTGTAATTGTTTGCGGATTGTTTATGGATTTAAATATTTCTGCGGCTTTATGTAATTTTGGAACTTTTACATCCTTTGTAATAATATGTATAGCTGTTCTGATATTGAGAAAAACTGAACCTAATCGTCATAGACCTTTTAAGGTTCCGTTCTGTCCATGGTTCCCTTTTGTTGGAATTTTTATTTGCGGGATATTGATTTTATTCTCATTAAAAACTTTAAAAACATCTTCAGTTTATTTTGCATTATGGTTGCTTGTTGGCATTCTAATATATGCTCTTTACGGTTACCATCAAAAGCGTATTGAAGAAAGAGGAAGAATAATAAAGAAAAGTTCTAAATAGAAAATAAAAAATCTCACTTAATAGTGAGATTTTTTATTATTATTTTACTGAGCATTTTATGTCAAATAAGTTTTTATTAAAGTCTTTAAAGCTCATAATTATATCATTTACACATGGAATTGTTTTATATAAATCAGGGCTTTCTTCTGAACATATTGCGATAATATTACCAATGCCTGCTGCTCTAGCGGATTCAATGCCTGAAAGTGCATCTTCAACAACAATACATTCTTCCGGTTTTAAGTTCAAGTTTTTTGCTGCAATTTGGTAAATGTCAGGTGCTGGTTTTCCCGGAATGATTCCGTCCGAATAAACGATTTTTTCTATATCAAACCATTTTTCCAAATGAAAGTGTTTAATATAAAAATCAACATTTAATTTATCTGACATTGTTGCAATTGTTCTTGGAATATTATTTTCTTTTAAGTAGTCTAGGAATTCTTCTACGCCTTCAGCCAGATGAAAATTAGGTTTATCTTCTAAGCACATTTGGCGGTATAAAGCTTCTTTTTCTTGTCCGTATTTTTCAACCATTTCGGGAGCTGGTTGTTTTCCTATTGCGTATTTAATAATTTGTTCATTAGTTCTGCCAAACATATATTTGACCATCTCTTCATCAGAAAAAGGAGTTCCTCTTAGTTTTTTAGAATATTCTCTCCACGTAAGTTTATGGAGATGAGAATCCAAAAATAATGTGCCGTTAAAATCAAAAATTATACCTTTATACGATGTCATTTATTGAACTCCTATTCTAAATAGCTTATTGATTTTCTGTAAGTTTATTATATAAATCCAAATATATTTGAGCTTGCTTTTCTTTGTTTAACATTTTAAAAGAGTATGCAAGGTTATAATATATATTTGGATCTGCATTTTTTAAATCCATTGCTCTGAAAAAATTATATTTTGCATTTCTGTAATCTTTAAGTTTCAAATATACACAACCAATATTATAGTATCCGTAAGAAAAATCATCTTTATATTTTGTAGATTTTTTGAATTCTGTAAGTGCCATATTTGGTTTATCTTGAATCATGTATATATATCCAAGATTATAATGTGCTTTATAGTATTTTGGATCAACAGAAATTGCTTGATTAAACATATAAACAGCTTCGTTTATTTTGTCTTTATCTTGCAAAATGTTTCCCATTAAAAGCCAGTCTTCAGCGCTTCTGGAGTCTTCTGCTTTATCTTGTAAAATTTTCATAGCTCCATCAATGTCATTTTGAGCATATAAAATTTTTGCCTGTTCTGATACGGGATCCGGTGTCGCTTGTTCAACATCTTTTTTCAATGCTGCAAAAGCTGAACCGCTGAATAACCCACCTAAAATAAATAATGTTATAAATAATTTCTTCATATGAAAATTATAGACTAAATGGTTAAATTTTTCCAATTAATTTTCAATAAAAAGAAATTCCTGCTAAAAGGAGTAATAGCAGGAAATAGTTCAGTAAAAGAGACATCTGCTAACATTATTACTTTATTTTTTTATTCGTCAAATTTTTTGCAAAAAAAGTCGGTTTTTATAAACCGACTAATAATAAATATTAAATACTTCACACAATATTATATTTTTATGTTGAAACTTTGCCTGTTATAAAAGCCAATCCTGCAGCAACTAAACCTACAATTACTCCAACTTTACCAGCTTTGTTACCTTTAAAGAATTTAGCTAACCCATTTGTATTTTGAGTTGTAGCTTGTCCACCTTTAGTTAATAGTTTAGTAATTCCGCCAGCTGCCGCACCAACACCTACAGCGCCAACAACTCTACCTAAATTTTGTGCGGCTTTATCTCCACTATTAACAGGTTGTCCTGTAAGTGCTGATATATTGTCTTCTGCTGAATTTCTGTCCCATAAACTGAATGTCATTGATTGGAGTGCTCCTTGAGTAAATGAGCTGTGGCTGTTATCTCGTAAATCTTGAATTAAAGATTTTCCTGTCATTTCTTGGTATAAGCTTAGAGCTCTACTTTTGATTTCTTTAGGTGTTCCCGGTCCATATGCTGCTGATACACTTTCAATATATGCATTCAAAGCTTGTGGAATTTGATCTTGTTCGTTTTGTTTGATTTTATCTTGAAGTATAGCTGCAGCACCTCGAATTCCTTCTACTGAAGCATTTATACGTAAGTCAGCATTTCGTTGCATATTTTGTTGATCTACGTTGTAATCAACATAGAATTTTTGATAATCTTTCATGTTATTGAAATATGATTGATTATTGGTTCCGCCAATTCCCGGAGTCATAGGCATCATTCCGTATCCGTCAAAAATACTTCCGCCTAATCCTGAACGTGTACTTAAATCCATATCTAAGTCATCATATCCAAAATCGTAAGGATTATTGAATTGAAACGCATTTACAGGAACAATTCCACCATTTATTGCGCCTACATTACTGGACATACTAAACCTCCAAAAAAATATTAACCTTTTAACCTACCTTACTTATATAAACATTTTTTATTTCAGAGAATTGCTTATTGGAAAATAAATGTTACAATCCTGTTACATTTGTCTCCCAAGTTTCAGTCACTACATTATTTAGTTGATGTGGTTTAAGTTAAAGCAGAGTATTATATTAGGGTATGTAATATAGGATATCCTAATCTTGAAAAAACTATTATCAGCTTTATTTTCATTATTTGTACTTGCGGCTATAGTTACTGCTGCATATTTTAATTTGGATTTTATAAAGGCTCAAGCAGCTAAGGTTGAGGGTATGTACTATGTTTATAAAGGTGATAAGTCCTATAGTAAGTTACAAATGCAAAAAGCAATAGGCTTTTATAATAAAGGGTTAAGTATTTACCCAGAGCATTACGAAGCTTGGTATAATCTGGGAAATATTTATGTAGCTTATGAAGATTATGAATCTGCACTTTATGCATATTCTCAGGCTTTTAAATATAATCCCCGTATGATGGTTGCCAGAATGAATTATGGTATTATATCTGCAGAAAAATCTGGAGATTTTGATTCAGCTCTAGAACAGTATAATAAGATTATTAAAACTAAACGAAAATTGTTATCTATACCATATGTTTTCAATAATAAAGTGAGTTATAAAGATAATAAAGCTATTGCTTATTATAATATTGGGGTTACATATAGACTTAAATCTCTTTATGCTAATGATAATTGGGAAGAACAAAGAAAATATTTGGCGAAAGCTATTGATGCATATAAAAAATCAATTAAAATTAATCCAAATAGCTATGATACACAGTATAATTTAGGGTTAGCTTATCATATTTCTGGAAATTATACTGATGCAGGAAAAAGTTATTGTAATGCTATAAAAATTGCTCCAATGAATTACGAAGCTCATTATAATTTGGCAATATTATTGAAAAAATTAGGGCATTACCAAGAAGCTTATGACGAAATTGATAAAGCATCTACTCTAATCTCAGCAATAGACGAAAACCCTGCAACTCGTCAATATGTTTCTATTGTAATGAATGATATTATGCGTAATGTTTATCATAATGAAGAGTATAAAAAATATTTGCAAAATATATTAGAAGAAGAAAAAAGAAAAACAAAAATTCTTTCTAAAAAGGATCGTAAAGTTAAACCAGAAAAGGATAAAGAGCAAAAAGAACCTATTCGTTCAAGAGGTATAGATTTTATAAATGGTAAAATTGTAGCAACTGACGAATTAGATAAGGCTATGCTTGAGAATTTTGGTAAATGTTCTGCAATGTCATATTTTAATCCTGTTGAAGAAGATGAGCTATTTTAATATTAATAAATATGAAATTTTTTGTTAATATTAAAGTTTTTGATACCATGTACCGATAAATATTACAGGTCTCTAACGAAGGGTTACATGTATGAAAGTTCCTGCAATAAATCCGAATATTTTGAACGGATACAGAGGAATCTCTGCAGGAAAAACTTCGGGCAAAAATGACCTAGATGCTTACTCCTACAAACAAGTAAATGATTTAGCAGGTATTCCATATGTTTATCCTATTGTATTTACAGGAATTCAAAATTCTTCAAAGTTAAGAATTCTATTTGGCTATAATTTGCCATGTATGTATAGCGGAATTCCAATGATAGATCCAAAAATTTTATCTAAAATAACGAAATCAAATTTATTTGAATATTCTTCTGCTGAAGTTTTAAAATTTTTAGATCAATATAAAGAAAGTTTTGTTGGTATGGAGGCTCGTGCTATTGCTGTTCTTAAAGAAAGAGCAAAAGTTCATCCTGATCAAACTATAAAGCAACTGCTTCAAGAAATAGAACCGCATTATCGTAGAAATTTACGTAAGCAGCAAGCTCCTGTTTTTCATAGGCTTACTGAAGCCGCCTTAGATTTGCCTGAAGAATATTTAAAAAAGTTTAATGTTTTAATGAGCGAAACAAATAAAAAATTAAATGAACGTCCTGTTATAATTCCATTTTCATCATACGAATTTAAGTATAAATTATCAAAAATTGCAGAAGATATAAGTAATGGAGAATCAGTTCGAAAATCAAATAGAGTTATGCAAAAACTTATGAAAGAGGCTACGAGATTTGCCGGTACAACCAGTGAAAAAACAATTGAACATCAAAAGAATGTTTTGAAGTTTTTAGATGTCATATTGAAAAAATCTGTATTAAGAGATAATCCTCAATTAAAAGATTTGATTGAGACATCAAAAGCAAGACTCTTAAAAGAACATATTATTGTACCATTTTCTCGAAAGTCATTTATATATGATTTGGCAAGGAGTTTGGATGATTTACCTGATACAAAATTGAAAGATAAATTATTGACGATTGCTCAAGAACTTCCTACGTCACAAGAAAGTTTATCAGCTTATATATTGAAAATCAATTCTGAACCTTCTGATAAAATTGGACATCGATTGATTTGGCCATCTTTAGCTTCAGTTGAACATATTTTCCCTAAATCTGAGGGCGGCGCTGATATTCTTGCCAATTTTGGCGGTGCTACAACTCGAGAGAATTCAAAACGGAAAAGTATTGAGTTTGTAGAACAATTAGAGTTGATGCCTCAAACTCGTGTAAATTGTCAAAAATATTTGGATAAATTAATTGAGCTGTATGACGAAGGTGTTTTTGCAAAATATAATATCGATCCTAAGTATATTACAGATTTTGCGGATACTATTTATGCTCAATCTAAACAAACCTTGAAGCTTGATACCTCGAAATTTCAAATGGCTTAATATAGAAAAATTCCTGTCTCAATATTGAAACAGGAATTTCATATACTCTAAATTTCAATTAAGCGTTAGCTGCAAGTTTTTTAATAGCAAGAACTAATCTTGATTTTTTTCTAGCAGCAGTATTTTTGTGTAAAATACCTTTAACAACAGCTTTATCGCAAAGTTGGTAAACTTTTGAAATTGCAGCATTTAAAGCTTCTTTATCTTCGCTGCCAGCTAATTCTAAAGCTTTTTTAGTAGCAGTTTTGATTGAAGTTTTGAATGCATTGTTTCTAAGTCTGTTTGCTTCAGCTATTAACACTCTTTTTTTAGCAGATTTAATATTTGCCATAATTGAATTTACCTTTCCTATAAATTGTGTGCAATTAATGACTTTGCACGTACTCTTTGAGGATGTGAGTACTCATATTAAAACTCAAAAAAATATTTTTTGCAACAATATTATCTTTTTATGTTATATTTTGCTTATGTTAAAAGAAACATCAGATGGAATAATTGTAAATATTAGAATTTCACCAAATGCTAAGAAAAATGAAATTCTCAAAGATGGTGAAATCTTTAAAATAAAGATTACGGCTCAACCTATTGATGGTAAAGCAAATAAGGCGTTAATTGAGTTTTTATCCAAGAATTTTAAGATTCCAAAAACTTCAATAAAAATTCTTAAAGGTGAAACTTCGAAAGAAAAAACTATTTTATTTATGACTCAAAACGAAGAAAAATTAAATTTACTTAACAAAACATTCTCATAGTAGCAAAAATAGAAATTCATAGATTTATAATAAAAGACTAAATGGTTAAAGGAGTATAATCCAATGAATGTATCAAAATTAAATCCAATTGGTTATAAAGCTCAAACTGAAAACGGAAATTCTTACAATAAATCGAATTTAGGAAAAACGGGTGGTACTATTTTAATGGCTACTGCCAGTATAATGTTAAGCAAATCAAATAATCAGGCACTTAAAGCTTTTACATCAGCTGCGCTTATCGAATCAATAGAAAATCTGGCAAAAGTTAAACTACCTGCTAAAATAAAACCTTTTGTAATTGCTGCAAGTATTGCTTTAGATGCACTTGGCGGACTTTGGATTGGACACGAAATTGACAAATATGTAAACAAAAAACGTGTTCAAAAAGCAGATGCTTTAAAGCTTGATAATTAAATCTTTACAAAATAAAATTTTATAATACAATGAAGTTCTAAAGGGAATAAGTATAAATGACTCAAAACTTTTTACAAAAGCATTATCATCATCATATCGACCTGAAGGGGTTGTAGAATTGTTGATGCGCTTGTAAAAAGAAAAAATATCAATTCTTAATAACAACTTCTTCAGGATAAAGAGACAAGAGCGAAGAAGTTGTTTTTAGTTAAAAGAATTGAGGAAAAAATATATGACAATAACAAATATAATATCAGCGATAGGAAATAACAGTACAATTTACCCATTATTAGTGCGTGATTGCTTCATTGAGGCTCCGTCAAAAATTCTTATTGCAAGAAAAGAAAATAAAAAGGAATCAAATGAAATTGCAAATGAAGCAACTCGTGAAAGATTTATTGATGAGTATGCAACTTCTGCAATTTGGCTTGGAGGAATCCCTGCAACAGAAGCACTTATGGATAAATTCATAAGTAAAAAAGGTTATAATCCGAACGTAAATTTGAATTTATTCAAAGCTGAAGAATCTGCAAAAAATGGTTCAAATGAAATTTTACAGGGTATAGAATATAATATTAAAAAATTTGGCAATTCTGCGCAAAAAGAAGTACAAGATGCTGTAGCAGATTTGATTAAAGTAAGGGATAATAAGTCTGTATTTGAAAATATGCTTACCAAAAAGTTTGCAGCAGCCACAATTATTCCAACTATAGTAATGGGTTTTGTTTTACCTAAACTTAATTTTGCACTGACTCGAAAATTACGAGAAAAGAAAGTCGTCCAGAATACTCCTGAAGTTAATCAATCTCAAAATTTCTCAACTTTTACTGGTGTTGATAAGTCAAAATTTAAAGATTTTAATTCTGTTATAAAACCGGAAAAAGATATTAACTTTACAGGTTCTTTCACTTCAACTATTGCTAATCTTAGAACTATAGATAAAATGGCAATTTCAGATGGGGGATTAACTGTTGGTAGAGTAACAACTTCACGTAACAAGGAAGAAGGCTATACTAATGCTTTTAGAATGATCGGTTCTATGATTTTGAATTTTGTTACTCCTGTTTATATAGCAAAAGGTTTAGATAAGCTTGCTAACAAGATGTTTAAAATAAATGTAAATTTAGACCCGCTTATTCTTGAAAATAAAGAATTTATTGACGCGATAAAAAATAATAATATAGAATTGCCAAAATCTAATTCAGCAAAA
>JAAVBM010000125.1 GCA_014803505.1 bacterium
CAAGGGTTAATATCACCTATGGACGGAATTGGTGCTGACGACATTAGAATTAAAGAACTTTTAAATCGCCTTACAGATGACGAAGTAAAAGAAGTTATTATCGCATTGAGCCCATCTGTTGAAGGAGAAGCGACCAGCCTTTATTTAACAAAGCTAATAAAACCATTTGGAATAAAAGTTTCACGTATAGCTTTTGGGCTTCCTGTCGGGGCGGATTTGGAATATGCGGACGAAATTACTATTGCGAAAGCTATTGAAGGCAGAAGAGAAATTTAATAAATTTTATATCTAAAATTTATTCATTAAAAAAGACCCGTTAAGGGTCTTTTTTAATTTCTATATTATTGTAATTACCTATTTGTAACAAGACATTGTTTCTTCTTTAACAATATTACGTTTAACTTTTCTTGTAGAAGTTCTAGGTAAAGGTTCTTTTCTTACAACAATATTTACCGGACGTTTGTATGGTGCAAGTTTTACTGATAAGTTTTTAACTTCTTGTCCAATAAATTTTTGCAAATCATCTTCATTTGGATATTTTGCAATCGCATCTTCGGATGGAACAATAACAGTCATAATTTCTTCTGTACCATCTTTAGCTCCGGAAGTTCTGGTTGCACCGAACACACAAAGCTCTGCGAAATTAGGATTTTCTTCCAATACAGACTCAACTTCTTCAGGGAAAACTTTCTTTCCACCTGATAGTACAATCATATTTTTAATACGACCGGTAATATATAATCTGCCATCCTCATCAAATTCCCCAATATCACCTGTGTGAAGCCATCCGTCAGGTTCTAAAACTTCTGCAGTTTTTTCAGGATTATTGTAATAACCTTTCATAACAGAAGGTCCTTTTACAAGTAATTCACCTGTTTCCGGATCAATTTTAGCTTCGTAAGAAGGTAATACCGGTCCTACAGATAATAATTTTCTATTTTCACCTCTATCCATTGAAATTACAGGACTGGTTTCAGACAATCCGTAACCTTGGAAGATTTTAATACCAATTCTTTCAAAGAATTCACCAACAGTAGGATCAAGTGGAGCACCACCAGTAATGAATCCATAGAAATTACCACCAAATTTAGCCAAAATACTTCTAAATAATTGACGTCTGATACTATAATCAGTAATATATTCAGCTGCAGCATAAGAACGTTCAAATAACAATTTTTCTTCCATTGGTAAAGATCTGATATCTGATTCTATAGTTGTTTTCAAAAGTTTTAAAAATGCAGGAACTACAATCATGAAATCAATATTCTTTTCACGCATATCACCAAGGACATCTTTTGGTTTCAAACTCTGCGGATAAAAAATTGAAGAACCGCGATTTAAGAAACATGAGAAACCAACAGTCAATTCAAATAAATGATTCATCGGCAAAATAGATAATAAATTAACATTTTTATAAGGCATAATTTCAGGAAGAACTTTATCCATTTCAATAACCTGAGTAATCATATTACCAAAAGTTGTTTGAACACCTTTTGGAGCACCTGTAGTACCTGATGTATAAATAATTAAAGCGGTGTCTCGTAATGAACGATGACGCCATTTGCAATCTCTGCCTGATGGCAAAGTATATAAACTTGGAATATTTTGATTTGCAATAGGTTCATCCATCAAAACAATATGTTTAATAGAAGGAATTTTCTTTTGCAATTCCAAAGCTTTTTCAATATTAGCTTGAGAAACAGCCATAACAGAAGGTTCACAGCTTGATAAAATTGATTCAAGTTCATAAATAGTTAACTTGTTATCAAGCGGCACAGTAACCATGCCTGAAATAACTGCAGCAAACAAACATGCGCCCATTTCCGGCATTGATTCAGATAATATAGCAAGTTTTTCACCTTTTTGCATTTGCAAATCTGTTATCAAATAACTTGCAAATTGTCTGGTCAATAGACCTAAACCTTTATATGTAAGCTCTTTCCAGCCATATTTATTACGTTTACCAAGAGCAATTCTTTCACCATACAATGTTGTATTTCTATCCAAAAGTGATAAAACATTCTCTTTCATAGTTTTCTCCCCTTTTTCCTAAAACATTTAACCTTTTAAAAAGATTATAACACAAATATTACAAAATAACTAGATTTCAGCAAATTCAGCTTTCAAAAGGCAGACTTCTTCACCATTATCGGCATTTTTAATTAAATGTTCAGTAACCAAATTTTCTTCATCTATTTTAACAAGAGAAATAATATCATCCCCATATTTAACTTCATGTTTAAAATAGATGTCTAAATTTTTAAGATTATGTTTTGAACGGAATTCATAATCTAAAGCTTCCATAGCCCAGGTTATATAAACCGTATTGTTAACGTGACCATTCATATCCAAATCATCATATCTTACATGGAATAATTTTTCAGAATCAGCCGAATCAATTGGCCTTAATTTTCTTAACTCTAAATCATCATCAGATTTTTCAAATAATCTAAATTCAGGATATTCTTTTTGAATATTTATAACTGATTTACTATCTAAATCAACAATAAACCAAGATGATACAGCTTTTAAAATTCTATTTCCGTCCTCATCAAAGCATTCAAAATCACGATAAGTGGTCATCTTTTGAGCTCCGCGGCACTCTGTTTTCACTTTAAGTGAAAAAACATTTGTCGGATAGTTATCAAATTCGATTCTGTAACGAATAAGAAACCAACCGCGACCATTTTTTAAAAGCCCGTCACAAGAAAACTCATCACCAATAGTACTAATAGACTTTGCCGCTAAATCTTGCATAAAATTTAACAACGCAGCAGGCTTGATACGATAATTCATATCAGCTTCAGACATTGATACAGGATAAATATTTTCTAAACGATACCTTGATGTGTCTAACATTACTCGTTCCTACTTTGAAATTGGCTCTACCGCATATTGAGATCTGAATTCTGCAATAGAATGTGAGAATTCGTCATTATTAACTTCTTTTAATTTATTCTTAAGAATATGTTTTGGAATAGAAGAATGCATAGACTGAATTGTATTTGTTGCAATATTAGAACAGTGATCAGAAATTCTTTCCAAATCATTTAAAACTTCAACATACACAAAACCACGTTTAATATGTGATTTTTCTTTTTTCACACGCTTAATATGATTTTTCTTAGCAACATAAGCAATATCATCTACAACTTGCTCTAATGGTTCTACATGATAAGCAAGTGTCATATTATGTTCTACAAAAGATTTAACAGTAACATCAAAAACTTCTTTTACTGCATTAACAACTCGCTTTAATTCCTCTACAGTCTCAGGGAAAAGAACCCATTCTTTACGGTGCATTTTATCTGCAATATTAGTAATATGAATTGCGTGGTCAGCAATTTTTTCAAAATCAGAAATTGACAATATCAATTGAGAAATTTTATTACTGTCCTCTTCTGAAAGTTCTTTTGACGAAAGTTTTTGTAAAAATGCTTCCAATGTATCTTGATATTTATCAATCAAAACTTCATTTTTATTAATAACTTCAGCAACTTTAGGATTATATTGTTTTAACATTCGCACAGACATAACAAGAGTTTCGCGTGTTATTTTAGCCATTGTTCCTGTAGTTTTATAACACTGAGCAACCGCAATTGATGGAGTTAGTAATAGACGTTCATCAATAATAACTTCATTTTCTTCATCTTTATCTTTAATAATTTTATTAACAAAATTAAGTAACAATTTACTCAAAGGGAAACAAACAAGCACTGTTACAACATTATACACAGTATGCACAATTGCGATTCCAAAAGGATTTGCCATCATATCAAGTTTATTAACAAAATGAATGCAAACTTCATACAAAACTAAAAATGCAAGAGCACCTGTAATATTAAATATAATATGCATTGCAGCAACTTTTTTAGCATTAGTATTAACCCCAATACTAGATAACATTGCAGTTATACAAGTTCCGATATTTTGCCCGGCAATAATTGGAGCCGCTACAGAATAAGAAAGACTGCCTGTCATAGAAAGTGCCTGAAGCATCCCCACAGAAGCTGCTGAACTTTGAATTATAGCTGTTACAATTAAACCAACAGTAAGCCCCAAAATTGGATTATGAAACAAAGTTAAAACATTTGAAAAATTCGGATCATGAGCTAAAGGTGCCATTGATGATGACATTAAGCCCATACCAAACATTAAAACTGCAAATCCGATAAAAAATGAACCAACAGGTTTTCTTCTTGAATAGTTATTTTTAGTAGTCATCAATAAGATAACACCTATTAAAGCTAATATTGGAGAAAAAGATTCAGGTTTTAAAAGTCGTAAAAAGAAGTTTGTACTTTGAATACCTGACAAACTCAAAATCCATGAAGTTGCAGTTGTACCAATATTTGAACCTAATGTGATTGCAATAGTTTGTGCTAACTTCATAATTCCTGAGTTAACAAAACCTACCAACATAACAGAAACAGCAGAAGAACTCTGTACTGCAATGGTCATTCCAACCCCCAGCAAGAATCCTTTAAACGGATTTGAAGTTAATTGAGCCAACAATTTTTCTAACTTTCCGCCTGAAATTTTTTCTAAACCGGCAGACATAACTATCATTCCATATAAGAAAAATGCTAACCCGCCACATAAGGTGAATATTGAAAATATATCCATACTGTCCAAACCTTTCCGAATAAAATTATTCGTACTTTTTCATTAATTAGCCATACAGAGATATTATGCAATAAAGGATTAATTTTTGCAATTATTTTATTTTTTTCAACGATGATAAGAAATTGTTTTGTACAATATCACCATCAACTTTAGTTAAAAATATCTGACAATCTTTTTCTTCAGCTTCTATTTCAGGAATTTGAGATATTTCAGCGGAATAGTAATCACTATCATTTCTACTGCTCAAAGGTATACGATTGGCAAGAGAATTTAATGAAAGATTTCGCAAGAATCCGTAAACACCTTTTTTTCGATTTGAAAATTTAGTATAAATTCTCAATGCTGCATCTTGAGATTCCAAATCATAAGTACCAACAATAAATGAGGCCAATTGTGGTGAGGAAGATTTTATAATCATAGGTTGAACAACATTATCTTTCAATTTCAAATCTCCATCAATTTGATTAAATTTACCCTCAGGAATAGATACCAAATCAGTAATAATTGTAGGTGTAATCATAGTTAAAGGATTTCTAAATAAAGATGCAACCTTCATTGCATATTCAACTAAACCGATTTTTGCAATAATTCCTTCATATATTCTGAACTGAATTCTTCCGTTTAATTTTAACGAATCATCTGTTTCTAATTCCATTAAACCACTTGCTCTACCGTCAATTTCTTTTGGAAGATTTAAAAGAGTTGAAGCGATAATATCAGCATTAACTTTTACCAATGCAAGCCATATACTATATTTATGATTTTTCAAATCACAATTAATTTTGGCAGAAGAAGTACCTTCAGCAATATCAAATTTATTTGATTCCAGCTTAAGAACACTATTCCTATCCAGAGTTAAATTACCTTCAACATTTGCAAAGTTTATATCTTTATAAAATCCTTTATCAGCTTTTAAAAGACATTTTTCAATAATAAGATTTGCAATATCAAAAGTTTGCTCCAAGTCATCAGAATCAACATCATCAACAGTATTAGTTTCAACAGACTTAGCAACAGCAGCCTGAACATCTTGAGATGGGGAATCACTCGGGTTTTGATTATTAAAGAGTTGTAAATAACGCTCAACATCTATACAATCAACACCTAATTCTGCATCTTTTACAATAATCGGAAACCTTATTTCGTTAACAAGTTTTGCAAAAGCATTATATTTAGAACGTCTAAACCTTCCTTCAGAATTGAATGTTATAAATCCTTTCTCAGCTTTCATCTCTCCACTTCGGATAAACAATCTTTGGCTTGGGATTCCAACTTTATCTATTTTCATATTGCCGTATAAAACAGGATATTTACCGGTATTTATAACTTTCATCTGCCCGGTGAATGTTCCGTTTTTAAACAGTTTTTGCTTTGTAAGCATATTTATAAAGCCGCTAGGCATTGGCTTAGGTAATTTCAATTCAAAATCTTTAACAAAAGTTTGCCCGTTTGCAAAATCAATATTACTGTTAAAGCTTACAATAGGAATTCTCGCATCAGCAGTCTTTTTATCAGGATTTCCGGCATAATAGTCAATTGATTTTATCGCCAAAAGTGTGTTTTCAAAGGTCATTTTAGCAACAAGGACTCTATTTGCTAAATCATTCATTGTTGATTCTTCGCCGTCAAAGATAAAACCATTCCCTTTTTTGAAACGATATAACCAAGTTAAATCAATTTTATTATATTTTGATTTTAATTTAACTCTTGTATCTGCCTGTCCTTCCATTCCAATGTTAGTATTAAACATTTTTGACATATAATTTCTGGTAAAATCATCAGTTACAATGGCATTTCCGACAAGATCAGTATCTACGGATTTTAAATAATCTTTTACAGTACCTTCAAAATCCATTTTATTTGAAGGCTTACCGTTATAATAACCTTCAAAACCTTTCAAAAAGACCTTATCATTATCAAAAGTTACTCTACCTTTATCCAATAAAACAGGCAAATCCATAAATGGTATTAACTTAAATGAAAGTTTATTTAATATAATTTTTCCATCAAGATTTTTATTATCAGCTTTGATATCAAAGTCGAAATCACCTTGTATATCTTTAAAATATGAAAGGGTTTCTTGCAAATCGTTTTCTACAATCTGCGAATTTAGTAAATCAATTACATATGGTATTGAGAAATTTTTAGAAACTAAATTCACATCAAAGTTTGATTTTGCATCAACATTAGCCTTCAATAATATTTTATTACCGTTTACAAAAATCTCGGAATTATCAATGATTAAATTTTCTTTATTTTTAATATAAACTTTTCCGCCGTCGGAAGTAAGAATATGCAGAGTATTTTTACCTTTAACAATATCAGTAACCACGTTATAATATACGTGTTTTTTTGAAATATTATCATCTATTTTTACATCTTTTGCATCAATATTCACTATTGTATTTTTATCAATGGCATATACAATTTTGGCTTGTTTCAACAACAGAACAGACCGAAAGATATCAAAATTCCAATCACTTTGAACTGTCTGAGTATTTTGATTTTTAAACGCAGGCAACTCAATTATTTTAGAAACATCTGCGTAAATTGAATCTACATTAGCAGATTTTAATATAATTTTCTTTTTTAAAATTTCAGATAAAGATAAATCTATACCAAATTTGTTTATATCCAAAAGTTCATTTTTATTACTTGTAATATTAATTTTATCAACACTAAAAGATAAATTTGGAGATAATTCAGTTTTCAAAACCGGATTTTTTATATCTAAATCAATATAATA
>JAAVBM010000126.1 GCA_014803505.1 bacterium
AATTATTTTCTCTGGCATAACGAATAACATTTAGTTTACCTTCAATACCGCGAACACCAAATCCTCCAGGTACAACAACAGCATCAACATCAGCTAATTGTTTTTTACAAGCAGAGTAATCAACACATTCTTCAGAATTTATCCATTTAATTTCAACAGATGTAGCATCAGCATATCCTGCGTGTTTCAAAGATTCAACTACTGAAATGTAAGCATCCGAAAGTTTTGTATACTTACCGGCAATAGCAACTTTTACTGCTTTTTCAGGATTTTTAATTCTATTTACTAAACATTCCCAAGAATTTAAATTAGGAACTCTATCTTCCATTCCTAACATTTTAAGAACAACAGAACACATTCCTTGCGCCTCAAGAGCCAATGGAACTTCGTAAATTGTTTTCATATCACGACACTCAACAACAGCATCTTTTGGTACTGAACAGAACAATGCAAGTTTTTCGCGCTCAGTTTTTGGAATAGGTTTAGAGGTTCTGCAAACTAAAATTTCAGGTTGAATACCATAGCTTCTCAAAACATTTACACTATGTTGAGAAGGTTTTGTTTTCAACTCACCAGATGTTGGTAAATAAGGAAGTAATGTACAATGTACTGAGATAGCATTTCCTATACCAATTTCAGACTTAAATTGTCTAATAGCTTCAATAAAAGGTAAACTTTCAATATCACCTATAGTACCGCCAATTTCTATAATATGAAAATCAGGTTTAAATTGTTTAGTTGCAGCAACAATCTTAGTTTTTATTTCATTAGTAACATGAGGAATAACCTGAACAGTTGCACCAAGATAATCACCTCTACGTTCTTTATTGATTACTTCTTGATAAATACGTCCTGAAGTTACATTGTTAACCTGACCAAAACTTGTATCTGTAAATCTTTCATAATGCCCTAAATCCAAATCCGTTTCAGCACCATCGTCAGTAACAAAAACTTCACCATGTTGGAAAGGACTCATAGTTCCGGGGTCAATATTTATATATGGGTCGAATTTCTGAATAATTACAGAATAATCACGAGAACGAAACAAACGTCCTAAAGATGCAGCAATAATCCCTTTTCCCAAAGAACTAACAACACCGCCGGTTACAAAAATATATTTTGTCATAAATCTACCCCTAAAACTTTACTTAACTCAATCCCTAAATTAAAATTTATAAAATAAAATTTAAAATATAATGAGGTTAAATACCTCATTATACCTATCCGATTTTTGGAACTTTAAAGAATCCGTTTTCTTCATCAGGAGCATTAGACATTAAAGCTTCTTTTGATATTTCCTGACAAGGAACGTCTTCTCGCATAACATTTACAAAGTCAATAACTTGGGTCATTGGCTTAACATCAGATGTATCAACTTCATTCATCTGATCAACATATTTCAAAACATCACCAAGCTGTTTTGTATATAAAACTTTTTCTTCTTCTGTTAATTCCAATCTTGCCAACTTAGCAACATGTTCAACATCTTTTACTGTAATCATGATTTGCTCCTATTAAAATAACATATAGGCTAATGATATCATAAAAAAGTCGTCATGCTCACATTTATTAACGAAAATTAAAATTTAGATTTAGTCTTGAATCTGTGATATATTAGTATTAGATTGGAGTTTTACACAGTGGAAGCGAAAATATCCGACTTAGAAAAATTAGAAGAAATTATTCTTGAATACAAATCTGAACAGGATCAAAAAAGAAAAAGAATTCTGTACTTAAATCTTGTCCAAGAATCATTAAAACTAGTAAAAAGAATAGTACTGGGAATGTATCCTTTACCTGGTTCTATAGCTAAAGACGACCTAATTCAAGTTGGAGCTGTTGGAGTTTTAAAAGCTATTGATACATATGAACCGGAAGAAAGAGGTAGTTTCAAAACATATGTTAGCAAATTCATTAAAGGTAAAATTTTACATTACCTTCGAGATAAAGCAAATCTTGTCAAAACTCCACGCGAAACAATTGCAAATTTATCGAAAGTGAAAAATGCAATAGAAGATCTTTCAGCTGGAACATCAAAAGTTCCTTCAGCAGAAGAAGTTGCAGCATTTATAAATATGCCAAAAGAAAAAGTTGAAGAAATTATGAATGCCGAATTGATAAAAAACATGATTTCACTAGATCAAAATATATATTCATCTGAAGGAACTGAAACTTTATTAGATAGAATTCAAGCAGACGATAATACCAGCTATGAAGAAACTTTTGAGAATAAAAAGATTATAGAATTTGCACTAAATAAACTGCCACACACTGATAAAACAGTAGTTTATCAATACTATATGGAAGGATGCTCTAGAAGAGAAATTTCACAACTGCTTGGAGTATCACCAACTCAAGTATCAAGAATATTAAAACGTGCATTGAATAAACTATATATAATCATTGAAAACGAAATGACTGATAAAACAAAAGAGACTATAAAGGAGGTTAAATGATATTTTCTCTCACAATATTGGCTTTCATATTTATTGTAGGTTTGGTTATTGGAAGCTTTTTAAACGTAGTTATACTAAGAACAGTAAGCGAGGAATCCATAGTTTTTCCAGCTTCCAAGTGTCCAAAATGCAATACTCCGCTAAAATGGTATCATAATATTCCAGTATTATCATACCTGTTTTTACGTGGAAAATGTGCTTTTTGTAAAGAACACATCAGCCTACAATACCCTATTGTAGAACTTTTAACAGGACTAGTATTTGTAGGATTATTTTTTAGATTTTGTAACCCTATCGACCCGTTATTTGGACTATCATCAATGAATCCTATCGGCTGGGGACAATTAGTTATATATATATTTGCTCTAATTGTATCTTGCTTATTTATAGTTATTGCAGGTACTGATATTATAGAAAAAAAAGTTGCGGATACGCACACATATTCACTAATAGGTATCGGTATTTTATACAGTGTAATAATGTCTATACTAAATTTTGTATTATATTCAAAAGCTAATGGAATGCCAAAAATTGACCTACATTTCTTTTTAACATGTCCAATTTTATACTCTTTAGCTGCAGCATTATTAGGATATTTAATAATGGAAGCTATATCCAGACTAGGATTAGTTTTAGTTGGAACAAGAGCTTTTGGCGAAGGTGATTCATATATTGCAGCAGGTCTTGGAGCCGTATTTGGAGCATTGTTAGGTTGCTCTGGTTTGTATGAAAACTTTTTACCAATTTTCAAAGCTTTAGTTGCAATAATTGTATTAAGCGGAATTATTCAACTAATAATAACCTTCCCTCTATTTGTAAAAAAATTATTCATAAATAAAAATTGGTTAACATTAGGAGCCTTATTAGTATTCATTATTTATACAATAGGGTTTGTATTTGCTCAATACAATGGATGGCTAAATAACACCATAGCATACTGGTCAAGCACAGTTGTTTTGGTTATTTTAGGGCTTTTAACTTGCAGAGAACTGATTTGTGGACTGAAAGAAAACACTGCAAATGGCTTATATCTGCCATTTGGCCCCGCAATGATTATTGCAGGATTTATTGCTCTTAATACATTATTATTCTAAGAATAAAAATCAATTAAAAAAGGGGCGGATATTTAATATCCGCCTTCTTTTTATATACTAAATTGATAAACTCTTCAAAGCTGCCTTCAATATATCTTCCGCTGAAGCATTTTCATTTAAACTTGCAACAGCTTTGGTTAAAGAGTTAGTAACCTCATCTTTTTCATATCCTAATGATAATAAAACCATTTGTGCATCTTCAATATTTTTAGAATTCAAGCTCATACCTGCAGTTTTAATCGGTGCTGGTGAAACACCATCATAATTCGTTAATTTATCTTTTAACTCAAGAATAATTTTTTGTGCTAATTTCGGCCCAACACCTTTAGCTTTTGTTAATTCTTTAAAATTACCATCAAGCACAAAACCAACCAAATCAGAAACATCAAAAGAATTAAGAAGAGTCAAAGCCATTTTAACTCCAACCCCAGAAACTGACATCAGAATATTAAAAATATCTCTATCTTCTCTTTTTAAAAAACCGCAAAGAGCCATCTTATCTTCTCTATGCAACAAAACGGTAAATAACTTTAAAACATCCTCACTATCATTTTCTGAGAGTAACGAAAAATCACGTTCAATAATTTCCAACTTATAACCAATCCCATTTACTTCAATAGTTACAAAAGAACCTTTTTGACTTGTTGTTTTATAAGCAAGAATTCCTTTTATATAATCGTACATATAATTAACCTCTTAAAGACAATTTAATCTCTTCAATTATAATTCTCAAATCATCATCAGCTTTAATTTTATCGGCAATCAAATCACAAGAATACATAATCGTAGTGTGCTTTTTATCAAAGAATTCACCAATAGATTCATAACTCATCTGCAAAACTTCACGTGCAATATAAACAGCAATATGACGTGTATGAGAAATCTTTTGTTGACGAGCAGTACTTTTCAAATCTTTTACAGTAACTCCAAAATATTTTGCAGTCTTCTGAGCAATCATATCAATTGTAATTTCTTTTTTCTTAGCTTCACAATTTAAAGCTCTTTTTGCTAGTTCTAAAGTTACACCGGTTCCAGAGAACTCTGCATACGCACTAACTTTATTAAATGCACCTTTTAATTCACGAACATTGTTTACAAAATTATCTGCAATATATTCAAAAACATCATCTTCTGCATCAACTTCTAACTCTTTTGCATAAGCTTTGACTATCTCAAATCGGGTATCATAATCAGGCGGCACAATATCCACAACTAACCCCATTTCAAAACGAGTTCTTAAACGATTGTCCAACGTTGGAATATCCTTAGGTAATCTGTCAGACGCTATGACAATCTGTTTATTATTAGTATATAAAGCTTCAAACGTCGAAAAGAAATCCTCCATTGTCTTCATTTTAGATTCTATAAATTGAATGTCATCCATAAGCAAAATATCAACATTTTGAAACTTTTGATGGAATTTCCTCATTAATGAATTATTACAAGATTGCCTTTTCTTACCATTTGGCATATCATTGTACTGAAAACAACGAACCCATTCATTAAAATACTCTTCCATTCTTATATAGCGAACTTTTAAATTAGGATTATTAAAAATAATATAATGTCCGATAGCTTGCATAAGATGAGTTTTACCCAAACCTGAAGCTCCATATAAGAATAAAGGATTAAACTTTTTAGAAGGATTATTTGCAACAGAAAAAGCAGCATTATAAGCAAATTTTGAATTTTCACCAACAACAAAATTATCAAATTTTAAATTTAAATTAAGATTGGCAGAAGATTGCATCTGCGCTAAAGATATTTTAGCATCCTCGCTCTTTCGCTCTTCTTCAGTTTGTCCTGCAACAATTTTTGACAATTCTTTTTTTCTAGCTTTAATATATCGATCAGCAAAATCAACATCATAAGTTAACGAAAACGTAGCATTATCACCTAATACAGTTTTTATTGAAGCTTTAATATCATTAGTCCAATTTTTCTTTAAAATATCTACAGCCATTGGATGAGGAGATAACAAAACTAAAGTATCATTCTCAAAATCAACAGCTTCAAGCGGTGTAATCCATGTTCCAAAAATATGCTCGGGAAGATTAGCTTCCAACTCTTCTTTAACCCGATTCCAAAGAAGTTTAACCTCATTTATATCCATAACAAAATTCTACAATAAACAATCTTTTAATAAAAGAAAAAATAAATAAATTGTAATAAAAAAGAGAATCGTGAATAACATCAACGATTCTCTTTTCTAAATTTAGGTGTCGGCAACTAGTTATCTTCCCAGGGGGTGGCCCCCCAAGTATTTTCACCGCAAT
>JAAVBM010000127.1 GCA_014803505.1 bacterium
CCATGTTATAATGCGGTTATGAAAAAGTTATTATTATGCGTTATAATACTTGCTGCTTGCAGTATATCTCCTGTTTTAGCTGATGAGATTGAAGAAGATTATTTGGATATCGCTGCCAGTTATTGTATTATGGGGGATTATAATTCTGCGTTAGAATATTTGGATAAGATTTTGACAATAAATCCTTCCAGTCAGCAAGTTATTAGTTTGAAAAAAGGGCTAAATCATATTATTTCGCAAGATAAAAAAACTTTTGTTACTTCTGTAAGTCCTTTAGTAAAGCAAGCTCAGGAATATAAGCGTGTTGGGGATGAGAAGATGGAACTTTCTACTTTACAAAAAGCTTCTCAGGCTGAAAATGCATATTTGGCTTATTATTATTTAGGTAATTTCTATCGTTCTAAAAATAATTATCAAAAAGCATTGGATGCATATAATTCTTCAGTTTCGGCACGTCCTAATTTTTCTCAAGCATATTTGGCTTCAGCTATATTATTGTATGATATTGGTCGCTATAGTTCGGTTATGAATCCGATTGATAAGTATTTGACCTTTAATCCGGAAGATGATTTGGCTTATGCTATCAAATCTCGTGCAGAATTTGAAACAGGGATGCTGGAAGAAGCAAAAAAAGATAATGATAAGGCTTTAGAACTTAATGATTGCCCTGAATATCGTTTTGATAAAGCAAAAATTTTGTATAAATATGGGCAATTTGAAGAATCAAAAGCTATTTTTTCAGAATTGTTATCTGATATTCAAACTTCTAAAATCTATGAGTATATGGGATTATGTGATTATGCCGCAAAAAATTATTTGAGCGCACTTTCTAATATCGATAAGGCAATCATACTCTCTGATGATGACGAATATCTGGAATCTATGTATAATGAAATAAAAGAGATATTGGAAAATAAACAGTATGAAACGACACAAGACTAATAAAAAGTCTAAAAAAGAAGGATTCTTTACCCGCATTGCAAACGGATTTATAACTCTATGCTTAACCGTCTTTATGTTATGGGGCTTGCAGGCATGTAGTGATTCTACAAGTTTGAAATTTGCTCAGGTTAGTGACGTTCATTTTATGGAAAATAGTTCAAATACAACGTTCAAAATGGTTGGAGAATCCCCAAGATTGTTGGATGATGTGGTTGAACAGTTAAATCAACAAAATGATATCGATTTTGTTATGTTTACAGGGGATCAAATTGATAAGTCTTTTGAAAAAGAACTTAGAGCTTTTCTTCCTCATGTTGAAAATTTGAATGCTCCATGGTATTTTACATTCGGTAATCATGACAGATGTATCGGCGGATATTTAAATACTCTTGTGTATTTGGATATGGTGAGAGCTTCAAACAAAAATTTTAAATTTAAAAAAGCTTACTACTCTTTTGAACCTAAAAAGGGATATAGAGTTATAGTTTTAGATAATATTATTACTGATAGAATAACTTCAAATGGTTATATTGACGAAGACCAGCTTAAATGGCTTAAAAATGAAATGGATAAAGCTAAAAATGAAACAGTTTTGATTTTTATGCATGTCCCTGTTATTGAACCGTTTGCAAGTCCTAATCATAAGTTGAAAAATGCAACTCAGTTAATGAGTTTGATTGAAAGTTATAAAAATCCGATAGGGGTATTCCAAGGGCATTATCATGCGGCAAAAGTTACTCAGCATAATAATGTGCTTTATGTGAATTCTCCTGCGCTTGTTTCTTATCCTAATGCGTTTAGAATTATTACTGTTACTAACTATAAGGATAAAACGGTTTTTGATTTAAAATGGATGGAAACCGGTGAAAAAACTATTCAAAAAATGGCTAAATTATTAGTCTTTTCCGGTTCAATATATGCAGGTGAAGAGAAAGACCAATCAGGTATTTACGAGATAAAAAAATAAATTTGAGGATTTAAAAATGGACGATTTTAAAGTAAAGTTCAGAGGTGTACGAGGAAGTTTTCCGGTTGCAAATAAAAACTTTATGCTCTATGGTGGAAATACTTCTTGTGTAGAAGTTAACGTTGGCGGTAATTTGATTATACTTGATGCCGGTACAGGCATTGTTGGTGTTGGAGATGATTTGATGGAAAAATATATTGCTTCTGCGGTTTCGCCATCAGAGAGGTCTTTTATTTCTGCAACAATTTTATTATCTCATATCCATCAAGATCACTTATTAGGATTAACTTTTTTTAAACCTCTTCATATTAAATCTACTGAACTAAATATTTTTGGCCCATCTTCTGATAATCGAAGTTTGTTGACATCTTTATCAGATTTGGTTTTTGGTAAAACTTTTCCATTGGATTTAGGTGATATTGCTTGTGGATTGAATATTAAAGATATTTATGAAGAGCAAGCCATTATTATTAAAAAAGGTCAAAAACCTTCATTAGTTTCGGCGGATACAAAAGCTGAAGATGAAGATGTTTTGATTAATTTTTACAAATCTTTTGTTCATCCTCAAGATGGTGTTATGATTTATCGTATTACTTATAAAAATAAGTCAATAGTTTACGCAACAGATAAAGAATGTTATCTTGGTGGTGATAAAAAATTTATTAGATTTGCTAAAAATTGTGATTTATTGATTCACGATGCGCAATATACAACTGAAGATTATTTAAATCCTTATTCGCCAAAACAAGGATTCGGACATTCAACTTTTGATATGGCAGTTGAAACAATGAAACAAACTAATGCTAAAAATCTTGTATTTTTCCATTATGATCCAAGTTATGATGATGAAAAATTAGGCAGAATTAAGGAGCATTATGTTTCCGGTAATAAAAATGTTCAACTTGCATATGAAGGTTTGGAATTCGATTTATAATCATTATAAGGTTAGTATATGAAAAAGTTTTTTGTATTATTCCTTTTTGTATTGAATTTGTCATTGTCTGTTGCTGCAGCTCCAGGTACTATTGCTACATATGTGATTGATCCGGAAAAAAATGCTTTTGAGCATAATAACAAAGGTATTATGTATGTGGAGGAAAAATGTTATTATGCCGCAATTCAGGAATTTAAGATTGCTATTAGCTTGAATCCTAAAACTCAGGCTACAGCAGTTTATTTTAATAATCTTGGTAAAGTTTATATGACAATTGGTTATCCAAACTTAGCGTTGGATTGTTTTCAAAATGCTTTGACACAGTATAGTCTTAATTTTGAATATTATCAGAATCTTGTAAAATGTTATGAAAATTTGGGGCAGGCACAAACTCAATTGAGAATTTATAAATCTAAAAGTCCTTCAAATCCACTTGATAAAATAGTTGTAGCATTGCTAGAAGAGCATTTGGGTAATAAGAAAAAAGCAGTTATGCTTTTTGATGAATTTGTATCTGTTGAACCTGATTTGATAATAACACCTGCTATAAAAAAGCATATTAAAGATTTAGTTTTAGAATTGCAAAATTTATAAATAAAAAACTCCCACTAAAATGGGAGTTTTTTATTTATTATTTATGATGTTATTTATTTTTTATATTTAGAAAGAAGATTTGTTTCTCCTTTTTGAGTATCAAGACTTTCTGTGATATCAAGGTTTTTACCTGTCATTGAAGGATTTGAGCTATCTTCTTTTTTTGTTTCTTGAGCAGGAGCTTCACCGTCTTTATTATCCATTTCATTCATTTTCTTTTCAACGACACTTGCAAGTGGTGTTGCGATGAATGGAACAATAACACGTTTTCCGATGATAGTTGCAGCTGCTAGTTCTGTTACAAATTTGAATACATCGAAAGTATCTTTTTTCAATTTTTTGTATTCTTTTCCAATTAAGAAATTTTTGGTTGGAGAAACTCCTGCAGCTTTTTGGTCTGCACGAATTTGTTCTGCAATTGTTTTAATTATTTTACCTGATTCATCAAATGATTTATTAAACCATTTTTGGAATAATGTTTTATTAAGTTTTCTCATTGCGAAAAACATTCCGATTTGAGAAGCAATCATTAAAACGCCGTTTGTTAAATCCAGTGATGCAACAAATTTTCTCTTATCGTCAGGAATCTTTTTATTGTTTAAACTTTGATAAACATACATTGCGCAACCAACACCATCTTTAACAGCAACTGACGCAATTGTAGAATATGCAAGAGCTTTTTCAGGGTCTTTTCTGAACCAGTTGCAAAGTTTTTGAGCAGGTTGAGTTTGTGTTGCCGCACCTATGACTTTTGATGTTACGGAAGTTATTGACATTATTGGTTACCTCCGTTCTTTTCTTCTTCTACTTTATCTTTTTTTACTCCTGAGATTTTAGGGAAGCAAAGTTCCATAAATCTTGGGTAAACCCAGTTGAGTAATGTACATGTAATCGGTAATGTTATACATACACCAATTGCAACTTTTGACATTTGGCTGAATCCTTTGTAGTTATCGTCTACAAATTTTTTATAGCCTTTTACTATATCAGTATAAATTTTGTCTTTTAATTCAGTCATATTAGAACGGAATGTGCCGCTTCTATCTAGTACTCTGTGTAATTTTGTATTTGAATGATTATAATGACAATTGTTAACAAGATTTTCAGCTGTTTCTTGAACTGTTTTAGCATCAACATCTTTCGGTACGTCATATACTGTTTTTAAGATTTCTTTGCCGTCTTGTTTAACTTTGATTTGTCTTGGAGTTCCGATATATAAATCTTCTAAGTTTTTAATAATGTTGTCGATATCTGCATTTCTTGCTTTCATACTTTCAAGATATGCTTCAGGAGTATAATGTCCGTCACAAGCGTGTTTAATTGTATTGATACGAGTGATTGTGTTTTGACATCTGCTTGCTCTAACTGATTCATCGTGGTCTAGGATTTCTTTAAGAATAGTTTTGATATCTGCATTATCAGTACTATCCATTGCATTTTTGATATAGCTTTCAAGAGCTTTATTATCGTTGGTTGGCATATTCTTGAATAACTGTTTAAAGTAATCTTCGTTAGTTACCAACTCTTTAGATCTTTTTGTATAGAATTCCAAACCTTTTTCGTCTATTTGTAATTGTTTTGCATCATCAATGTATGAAGAAATTTGTTCATTTATAAGTTCAGCAACAGTTTGATTTTTTACAGGTCTGTCGCCAATCATAATGGTTCCATTCTTTTTAAGGTTTTGTGCAACTGCTTTAATTTGTTGAGCTTCTTCAATATCTACACGTCTTGCAAGTTCTTTTTTAAAGTCCTTTGAACTGTCGTATTGAACGTCTTCATTTTTCATTTTATTCTTGATTGTTCTTTCAAGATATGAACGTTTATTCAATGCGCTTTGATCTAGGGTTACCCACCAAGATTTTGAATATTTTGGATCATTTGTAATTTTTTCTAAAAATCTATCGATTGGACCTAATGCTCCTGCTTGGAATATTCCGGCTAAAACCGCAGAAATAGGTTGTCTCATTGCTGTGTACTTTTTAGTGTTTTCGATATCTTCTTTCTTTTCAGGAGTAGCATCTTCCGGAGCTTTAACAAATGGGTTAAAAGCAATAAACACAGGAGCTACTAATCCGGTACCGAATGCAGTAATTAAGATTCCACCCAATTCACCTTTTAACCATTTAATGCTATTCATCACATCGATAGCTTTTTTGTCGTTCAAGTGATTTAGAATCTGAGTTCTTACACTTGCAGTTCCACCTTTAAAGTTAGGTTGATAATTTGTATTCGTATTTAATTGAGAATTATACGAATTCTTTCTGTAACCATAAATGTTTTGATTGTAATTTTCTACTTTCATACTATACACACGCTTTCTATATATATAGAGTCCAAACAGAGAAAAAATTTGCCTAATTTTTTCATATTATTACAAAATATTAAGTTAATTTTCCCTAAGTTCTCTAAGGGGCAATTGCAGAAAAAATTCTGATTATCCCATAGCTTTGGCATAATCACCACCCCAAACTTTTCTCAGACTTGAGAAACAAATTTATTATACAAAACACATGTTGAAAAAGAAAGATATATGTTACGATATATTAACTTGTGATAATTTAAATGTCGGGATTTAAATCCCGACATTTAATGAATTTTTATTTTTTTGAATCTAACATTTTTCTTATTCTTAAAAATCTGTCTAATTCTGTTCTTAACTGTTTCATATCTCCAAAGATTGCGTTAGATAAAAGTACGCGGTTATCATATTTTGGATCGATTAGGAACACTGTTGGAAATCCTGTGATACCGATTTCTCTTACAGTTTTTTCATATTTAGGATCTTCAACATTTACTTTTGCAAAATTGAAATCATCTTTGTAGATTTTAGATAAAGATTGGTATGTTGGCATGAATTTTATGCAATAATGACACCAATCAGCATAGAATAATGCAACTATAGGTTTATTCCCTTTTATGGCTTTGTCGTAGTCTATACCTATATTATATTGGGAAGGTTTCATTGTTGGATTTTGATTTTCATCAGGTGCATTTTCTTTATTTACAACTGAATTTTCGCTCAAATCTGGTAATTCTTCTTGGGATTGAGTGATTGGTCCATTCAATTTTTTCATTTGATAATATTCATATCCGCATACTGAGCAAATTGCTATTGCGAATAAGATACCTGCGATTATCGCAATATTTTTCTTATCAATATTTTGTAATTTCTCTTTCAAATTAAAATTCATATGTAGCTCTCCTTTTTAACTTTTTTATTCATTATAGTACGAAAAACCTTTATTTTGTAGTGATTTTACATAATTTAATAAAATTTACTCTTAATATTTATTAACATGATGTAACTGTTAGTATATATTTGGGTATATATAAAGTATATATAATCTCGTGTTACATACCCCAACGGATAATGAATCCCGTTAATTTCTGATGCAAAAAAAGGAGTTTAATTTGATGAGAAGAGATGAAGTAATCGAAATGAAAATTACCCCACAAAGTTCAAACCCGGCTAAAGGTGAAGTTGTAGAAGCCCAAAACGACAATGTATTAACTGCTTATTTAAGAGAAATTGCTGATTATCCTCAGTTAACAATTGAGGAAGAAAGACTTCTTGCTGAAAGAATTGAAAACGGGGATGCTGAAGCTAAACAAAAACTTATTCAAGCGAATTTGAAGCTTGTTGTTACAATTGCGCGAAAGACTATTCACATGTCAGGTTTACCAATGATTGATCTTATTCAAGAGGGAAATTTGGGACTTATGATTGCTGCTGAAAAATTTAATTATAAGCTTGGTTACAGATTTGCAACTTATGCCGGATGGTGGATTAAGCAATCTATGTTCAAGGCTATTTCTGAACAATCTCATTGTATGAAAATTCCTGTTTATATTCAGGAAACTTTATCAAAGTTTTCTAAAATTAAATCTCAAATGGAGCAATCAGCTAATTCTAATGTTAAAACCGAAGATGTTGCTAAAAAAATGAATATTTCTCCTGATAAAATTGAAATGTTTTTGTCAGCTTATACAAAAACTATTTCTATTGAAAATGGTATAGAACGCAATGATGGAAAAGAGCTTAATGTTGCAGATATTTTAGCGGATGATTCAACATTGATTTCTGCAAATGTTGAGTATCAAGGTTTGAAAGATGATATTCAAAATATTATTTCTACTTTAAAAGAGCGTGAACAAGAAGTTGTAAAAATGCGTTATGGTTTGGATGATGGTGAGAGATATACATTGGAAGAGATCGGTAATATTTATGGCGTGACAAAAGAATGTATTCGTCAAACTGAACTTCGAGCATTGAAAAAAATGAAAATGTCAGGTGAAACTTTATTATCTTGTTATATATATTAATTAATATACAAGTTTCGATAATCAGTAATATTATTACTAATTATTTATCTTAAATTTCTCGTGTTTATTTAGTAGATTTACCGTAACAGAAGTTACGGTATTTTTATTTATATTAATATTCAATGCCTTTACGAGCTGCTATACCTGTATCCCAGTAATGTTTTACAGGTTCGATTTTTGAAACCAAATGAGCAATTTCAATAATTTTTGGATGAGCGTTTCTACCGGTTAGAACGATTTCCATTTCGTCAGGTTTATTTTTTAGGGTGTTAACAACATCGTCAACGTCTAAAATACCAATATCAATTGCAATATTTGCTTCATCCAGAATTATAAGTTGATATTCATGGTTTTGAATAGCTTTTTTAGCAAGTTCCCAACCTTCTTTTATGGCTTTAGTATCACTTTCAGTCTGGTTATCTTTGTAGACTATTCTGTCTAATCCTGCTTGGACAATTTTTAAATTATCAGAAATGTTATCGGATAATTCTCTAAAGGAATTCAGTTCACCATAATCGTCTCCGCCTTTGGTAAACATTATAATTAGGACTTTCCAACATCTTCCAAGAGCTCTCATTGCAAGTCCTAATGATGCTGTAGTTTTGCCTTTACCGTCACCTGTGTATACTTGAATATAACCGTGTTGAGCCCAATTAGGATTTACTAAATTATTGTTGCAGTGTAGTGTCATTTATATCCTCTTGCATCTAAACTAGACGCGATTTTTAATTTATTATATATTAAAAAAATGGATAATAAAACTGTATTGCGGACTAAAGCTAAGAATATTCGAAAATCTTTATCAATTTGTGAGATTTCTCAAAAAGCTGTTGAGAGGATTAGAAATCATTCATTTTATAAAAATGCGAAAAATGTTCTGATTTTTTATCCTATGAAGTATGAGATAAATTTATTGGAGTTGCTTTCAGATAGTAAAGATTTTTACTTGCCGAGGGTTTGTGGAAGTAAACTGGAGGTTTGTTCGTATAGAGTTAATGATGAGCTTAATATATCTGATTTTAATGTTTTAGAGCCCTGTTCTGAGGCTGTGGATGCTAAAGTTTTAGATTTAATTATTGTTCCTGCTTTGATGGGTGATAAAAATGGTTATAGATTAGGTTATGGAGGCGGTTTTTATGATCGATTTTTGGCTCGGAAAAATGTTAATTATAAAACTCTTTCTATAATTTCAAAAAAGTTATTTGTCGAGGTTTTACCGATTGATGAATTTGATGTAAAAATAGATGAATTTATAGTTGTATAAATTTTTGAAACAAATAAGAACGGGACTTGAGTTTTCTCAAGTCCCGTTCTTTGGGGGTTAGTTTACGTTAGGATAAAGTTAAGTTAAAATTTTATGCTGTATATTTTGGAGCAAAGTCTTGAATGCCCTTATCGCGAGCTTCTCTAGCTGATTTCAATTCTTGTTCAACTGATTTTGCTAATGCTTCCAATTTTTCTTTTTCATACATTAATTTTTGTTCTTCTGCGTGAAGATTTTTAGCTTCAACTTGAGCAGCTCTATCTCTGCCTTGTTGATACAACATTCTTTGAATATAATTATTCATTTGTTGTTGTTGCTGAGCAGTTTGTTGAGCCATTTGCTGACCATACATTTGCTGCATTAGTGGTGCGTTTTGTTGCATATACTGCATTGAACTGTTGTGTGCCCACGCCATATAAGCCATTGAACGGTTCATCATTGAACCTGGTGAGCTGAGTAAGTCTCCAATCGATACACTGCCTTTACCTACCATGGCTGAGTAACTTTGGAGGTCTTGAATCTTTCTTGTGAGTTTTGTCATCCGATACTCAATTTGGAATTTTTGATGTATCAGAGAGTTAACTCGTGACATAAACATAAAAATAGCCATTGCTAACCTACCTTTAACCTTGTATAACTAACCTTTAATCTAACCTACACATATATAAAAACATGCAATATCAAGTTATTGCATGTTTTTAGGTCTTTTGTTAATATTTCTTAATGTTTATTATTTTGAATTTCTCTCTACAACTCTGTCTATTAGACCGTAATCTCTTGCTTCGTATGCTGTTAAGAAGTGATCACGTTCACAATCATCTTTAACTTTTTCAAATGGCTGACCAGAATTTTCTGCCATAATTCCGATAAGCATATCTTTCATTCTGCGAATTTCTTTTGCTTCTAATTCAATATCAGTAGCTTGACCCTGAGCACCGCCAAGAGGTTGGTGAATCATTACTCTGGCATTTGGAAGTGCAAGTCTTTTGCCTTTTGCTCCGGAACATAATAGAAATGCGCCCATTGATGCTGCATCACCAAGACAAATGGTTGAAACATCTGATTTAATAAGGTTCATTGTGTCATAAATTGCCATACCTGCTGTAATTACACCACCAGGGCTGTTGATGTATAGCATAATATCTTTTTCTGAGTTTTCACTATCTAAAAGTAAAAGCTGTGCTACTACTGAATTTGCAACTTCATCATCAATTTCTGTTCCTAGAAAGATAATTCTTTCTCTTAGTAATCTTGAAAAAATATCAAATGAACGTTCTCCTCTAGAGGATGCTTCGATTACAGTTGGTACATAACCCATTATTTTCATATAAGTTTCTTGATCCATTTGGCTCTCCTTTTATTTTTCTTAATTTTATAATAAATAAATTTTTTTATCAATTCATTACCGGTAAGACAATTATAAATGTTGCTCCCTTATTTGGTTCGCTTTCCAATTTTATTGAACCTTTGTGCAGTTTTATGAATTCTTTTGAAATTGTTAGACCTAATCCTGTTGAAGTTTCTGTTTTTGATAAGGTATTTTCTATTTGGAAAAATTTTGTAAATATTTTTTTGTGATATTTTTTATCAATACCAGGACCATTGTCTTTAATTCTAATTTGAATTTTATTTTTCTCTTCGCGGATTGTAATATTAATTTCTGAATTTGCAGGTGAAAATTTGATTGCATTTCCTAAAATATTAAAAATTACTTGCTGTAATTTTACATAATCGCCAATTATAGATGGAATATCATTTTCAGGAAGTGTTATGTTTATATTTTTCTTATCTGCAATTGGTTTTAATATATTTTTAACTTCATTTATCAGCATTATTAAATCTATTTCAGAAGTATTTAATTTTATTGTGCGTGATTCTATTTTAGAAATATCAAGAACTTCATTAATCATACCTAGCAATTTTATGCCGGAAAGTTTTATATCTTCCACAAATTCGGTTTGTTTTTGGTTAAGCTCTCCGAACATTTTATTTGACAGCAAATCAGAAAAACAGATTATTGAATTTAATGGAGATCTGAGATCATGTGATATGTTAGCAATGAATTCATTTTGAAGTTTTTCTTGAGCTTTAATTTTTTTATTTTGTTCTTTTATTGTTTTATAAGCGTTGCTGGTTTCAATAATTCCCGATTGGAGGGCTTCTAACTGCATTTTTAGAACTTTTGATAATTCCAGTTCTTTAATTAAATTAGAAATAATAGAACTGCAGGTTATAAAAATATTTTCTTCTTCTTTAGTATATTGTTTTTCTCTAGAAATTATCAGTAGCCCAAAAACTGCTCCTTTGATGGTTAGTCTTCTTACTAATAATTCTGAATCTGATTTTAGCAGTTGTTTTATTGAAGATGTCAAATCGGTTTGATCATTGTGTATTTCTGAGGACAAATCTTTTGGAATATTAATAATATTACTGCTGATATTATTTGAAAAATTTTTTTCGAATTCCAAAGTTATAGTTTCAGGAGTTAGATAAAATATTGCAGCAGAACTAAATGTAATAATTTCTGACAGGATATCAAATATTTCATTTGGTTCGAAATTTTGAGCAAGATTTATTTCATAGAATTTATTTATTTTTTCTACTGCATTTTTATACATATAAATCCTTATTTTAGATTTCTTTGTAGCCTATATATTTTAGATTTCTGTAATAACCGTCATAATCAAGTCCATATCCTACAACGAATTTGTCATCAACATCAAAGCCATAATAATCAGGTTCAATATCTACTTTTCTTGTGATTTTTTTATCTAAAAGAGAACAGAATTTCAATGACTTAACGTGGAAGTTGCAATTCATAAAGTCTATAAGGAATTTTGCTGTTAATCCTGTATCAACAATATCTTCAATAATAAGAACATTTTTACCGTTTAAATCAGGTAATTGAATATCTACCGCATTAACTTTGCCTGATGTTGTTGTTGAAGAACCATAGCTAGATAGTCTTATGAATTCCATTTTTAGAGGCATATCAAGATTTTTCACCAAATCTGTTGCAAACATTACTGCACCTTTTAGTACACAGATTGCGATAACTTCTTCGCCATTATAAAATTTGTTCATTTCATTTGCTAGGTCTTTAATTCTTGTTTGAAGCTGTTCTTCACTGAATAAAACTTTTAATTCTTCGATTTTAATTTCCATTTTATTTGTCCTCTTTTTTGTAAAATTTTAATTTATGTGTTGGTTTGTCGATAACTTTTATTTTCTCACTTATTCCCAAACCTATAGCCCAGAGTATTTCATTTCCTTGGACTAAAAATAGCAGGTTGTTTTTTTCGTGGTTTGGTATTTTTTTACCGTTAAGAAATTTTTTTAATTTTTGTTTTCCGTCTAACCCCAGCGGATAAAAAATGTCACCATCTTTTCGTGTTCTGATTTCATAATTTAGCGGTTCGACTAAATTAACGTAGGCTGTATTTTCGGTATCTTTCGGAAAATTATTGATATTATTCGAGTGTTTTTCTATTTCAAATATAAAGCCATTATTTTCGTAAATACCTTCTTTTGTTATATGAAAATATATGTCATTAGAAGCTTTGTTTGATATAATTTCGATAAATTTTTGATTAACAAATATCCATAAATCTTTTGTTAATGAACATTTTGTTCCTGATTTTGATGTCGAATTTTCTATGATAAAATTTTTGATATTTAGAATTTTTTCTCGATCATAATCAAGATTTTGTTCTATGAACATATTATAAATTATTCTTTTCTGCATTGCAGAAGATAAGTTTATAAATTTCTTTGTCTTTATTTTGTCATTTTCTGTGATTTTTTCCAGAGTATATGTTAAATATTCTTCTACAATTTCGGTTTCTTCTTTTGCTATGCTTGAAAGATTATTTATAGAATTAATTATATTATCGTTAATTGTTTGTAATTCAGGTAGAATTTTTGAACGAATAAAGTTTCTTTTATATTTCGTATTGGTGTTTGAACTATCGGAATTAGGCGTCAGATTATATTTTTGGCAATATTTTTCTATATCTTTTCTGCAGATATTTAATAGTGGGCGATAATAGATCCCTCGATTTTCTGCGATTCCTTGCAATCCGGAAATCCCTGTACCTTTGGCTATTCTATAAATTAAAGTTTCTGCATTATCGTTTTTGTTGTGGGCAGTAAATACAACTGTACTATTGAAATGTTTGGCACACCTTTCAAAAAACAGATAACGTGCATCTCGTGCCGCAGTTTCGGTATGTGGGACATTCTCGTCTAATGTTTCAGAATAAAATTCGACTCCGATTGAACTGCAGAAATTCTTACAATTTAACTCTTCATTTTTACTTTCTTCTCCTCGCCAGTTGTGGTTTAAGTGGATTGCTACAATTTTATTTGTTGTAAGTTTTTTTAAGCAATCCAGAAGGCACATTGAATCAAATCCTCCAGAAAAAGCTACAAGATAAACTAAATCTTGTTTATCTATTTCAAATTTTTCAAGAAAAGATTTAATTGTTTTTTGAATATCATTCATAATTATTGATTAACAGAATGTTTTTTGATACCTTCTCTAATTTCAACAACGTCCGTACCAAGCTGTTCCAAGGCTTGCATTGCTAATGATGAAGGTTCGGTTGTTATTGCCCATAAAAGGTCAGAAGATTCTATTTTAGTTTTATTAGCTTTTTTAGCGTGTTCCCAAGCTGTTTCCAGAACTCGTTTTGCTCGTTTAGTAAAGACAATTTCATTATCAAAGTATTCATTGCCAAAGCCGATAATTTTTTCGACTATAATACGTGCATCTCTTATATTTATTTCAAGTTCGTTGAGAACTATAGCACCAATACCTGTACCTTCACTGATAATCCCGAGAAGAAACATTTCTGTACCAACAATACCTTTGCCGAGTCTGCGGGCTTCTTGTTTTGCTAATCGCAAAATAGTAAGTGTTTCAGGCATTTGCTTTTCTATTGGTTTTATAATGCCGTGGGCAAGATCGTCGTCATTGATTTTTAACTCTTTGAAAATGTTATAAGCAACGCCTTTTTTAGTTTTTAGTAATCCTAAAATCATATGCTCAGGCAGTACTTCAGAAGAGCCCAATTCTTTGGCTGTTTGGAGAGCTAAGCTCATTGCGATAAAGGCGTTAGGAGTGAAAACTATTTGTCTGCCTTCATATTCAGCTTGTCTTGATTGTACTTTTGATAATTTTTCTTCAAAAAGTTCTTCTGTTACTCCAAATTGAGCAAGAATTTTTGATAAATCAGATTCTTTATCTTCAAGAATTGATGAAATAATTTGTTCAGTACCAAGAATTTCGTATCCGGAAGTTGAGAGTTTTGACACTGCTCTTTCAAAAACCTTTGCAGATTCTGAGTTATCAAAAAGGGAATCAGTTTCTTGTGTAAGATTTATTTCCGGTTCTTTGTTTTCATCAAGTTCAGGGTGAAAATCTTTTTTTACTTTACGTTGAACAAGTTTTTCAATCAACGGTCTGGATTTATCAATATCAAATCCGAGATTATCTAAATATTGAGATATTTTCGAATGTTTATCGTTAATTGCAGCCAGAACCAAGTGTTCATAGTGAACGGTTGAATTTCCAGATTGTTCTACCAAGTCCATGGTAGTTTGTAAAATTCGTTTGAAATCATCACTGAAAGGGATTGAAGAATTCATATCTGCTTCTTCAAGATTCATTGTCAAATAAATTTCTTCAGCCAAACGTTCGTATGTAAGGTTATAGGATTTAAAAATCTTTGCACAGAACCCTTTTGTTTCTTTGATTAGAGCCAATAATAAATGTTCTGATAAAACTTTTTCAGAGTGATCATAAATGGCTATATTTTGTGCTTCAACTATTACATTTAGAGCTTTTTCAGTAAATTTTTCAAACAAATTCTTAATCCTTATTCTTCGTCGCTATCATTATCTTCAGTATCAAGACTTTCGATGTATTCAGAAACTCTTTCAAATTCTTCATCGTCATCTATTGTTTCAAAATAGCTTTCTTCACCTTCTTCAGTGTATCTCATTAATACAACTTCAGGATCTTCATCTTCTGAATCAACTTCTGTAAGAAGTGCATACTGTTTATTTTCAAATTCGATTATATCATATAATTCACATTTGATTACAGTTCCGTCATCATCCGTAATTTCAATTAAATTTTCCATTTCTTCGGTCATTTTATTCTCCTTTATTTTCGTGACAAGTATTGTTCCAGTATAATACAAGCACTTTCAATATCAACTAATCCTTTGTCTTTTCTAAAGTCAATTTTTTTATTTCGTAAATTTTCTTCTGCTGTATCAGATGTTAATCGTTCATCTTCAAATATAATCTCATAATCTTTGATTTTTGCGGCGAATTCTTCACAATTCTCTGCTTGAAAGCCTTTTGTTCCATCCATATTTAATGGAATACCTACAACAATCTTTTTTACATTATTTTCTTTTGCTATTTTGTAAATCGTATCAAGGGCTTTATCTTCCGGTTCTCTTGCGATATAAGAATGTCCGTTTGCTAACATTAAAAGATAATCACTTAATGCTATGCCAATTCTTTTTGTGCCTATATCTAAAGCCATTACTTTATACATTTTTAACCCACTTTTCTTCGATAAATTTTAGTTTTTCGTCAATTTCTTCTGCTGAAAAGTTTTCAGTATTTAGATCTTTATTGTATTTAATTGCTGTTAAATATTCATAAATACTGCGTTGAAGAATATTTTTGAATAGTTCATTTATCATATCTTCATCTTGTGCCAATCCGTAAATAGCTGACGCTTCTTCATCTTTGCCTATTGTGAATTTTAGATATGTACTAAATAACAATTTTTTAACCCAAGATATTTTTTCTTCTTCATAGAATACTTTTGGTAAAAATTCGTTAACTAATTTATCTAAATCTTCTGAATTTTTAAGTTCAATGAGCATTTCTTCGAATTCGTCACTGTAATTGGAATCTAAGAACCAGTGTGATGAAATTTTCATATTTTCAAGTTGTTCTAAAATTGTTGAATCTGTTTTTTTAGGTAGCAATTGTTCTTTAAGAATTTGTTCAATTGTTTCAGAATCATAATCTATATCAATCAAGAGATTTTTCCAACAAACGTATTCGTAAGGTAGTTTCCAATCATTGTTATTTCTTTCAACGGTTCTCATTTCAGCGTTATGTAAAATAGTTTTGAATGTTTCAGGAGCTATACTTACGGTTTTTTCATCTCTCAAAAATCTTTCCAAAATTTTGTCGCATTCAAATTGTGAAATTTCAAAAAATCCAAAACAGTCTTTAATTCCGGTATCGATATTTATTACAATAGATACAAAACGAATTTTGTTTTCAGAAGTTTTTCTGGTAAATATCATTGCAGTATCGCCGTGACCGTCAGGATATGTTATATAGAATTTATCAGGAGTACTGTTTGAAAGTATTTTTTTATAAAATTCTTTAGTATTATCTTCTCTGATTCCTGAAATTTTTAAAGTAGAAAGACTTCTTCTGATTGCTTGAGCCAATTCTCCTTTTGCTGTATTTTGCATGCTTTCCAAAGTATGCAGAGCAAGTTCTGATTTAGTTTCTCCAAGAAGTTTTAGGGCTTCTTTTCCTGCAGGGCTGTTTGGTTCGGAAACAAAAACAGGAATTAGGATGTTTGCAAGTGCATCATCAGAAAAATCTTTGCCAAAAGAATTTAGAAGCGTAATTTTGTCTTGAACGCGGATTGATGCAAGAAAATCAAGAAAATCTATTTGAACCTCAGGATTGATAATAGCGGTATTCAGTAATTGTTTTGTATTCTCGTCCAGAATATCTGTTGAATCCCCTAAATATTCTTCGCAAGTTTCGTATGACCAATCTGCATCAAGTTCTCTCAAAAGATTAATCACTGTGATTTTTACTTCGCTTTGCAGATTTTCGTTTTTTAAAACTTCCCAAAGTTTATTTATAAGTTCATCTTTTTGAGTGTAATGTTCTAATAAGAAACAAATTATTGGAATCTTTTCTACTTTTGCATTAACAAGTTCTTTAATTAACAACTTTGATAAGATAGTTTTATCTTCTTGCGCATCAAGCATATCAAAATCTGCAAGACAATTTTGGATATCCTGAACGGAGTTTATTTTTGCCAGAAGATTTGTAAGGGCAGATTTTAATTCAAAAGGATTTAGTTGTTTAAATTTTGAACTTGTCATAGAAATTTATCTTGCCTTTCCCCAGAATGCGTCAAGAATATGTTGAGCTTCAGCAGACGGCATTCTATCTTGTAGAATCAAGTACTGAACAGCGATCATAACACATTCGGAACATATGTTAACGCCGGGACCTTGTATCATTTTTATTACTTGTGTATTTGGACGTCCGCAAAAACTGCAATATACTAATTCGTTATTTTGATTATTATTAGCATCGTCAGTATGTTGTTTTTTCTTTGCTCCTAAACTGACTACTTTTTCTTCTGACATATAATTCTCCTTTTTACCCTCTTATTGTAACTTAAATTAATGAAATTTGCCATATTTTTATTCTTAAATTATAATTACGTTAACAACAGCTTAACATGTTGTCAGTTATAAGAGGGAAAGTATATGAAAAAAGTAATATTGCTAGCGACTATTCTTTTTGTTGCAGTTGCATCTACCGCTTGTATAAACAATTTAGCCGTTCAAGATTTGAATAATAAAGCTCAGGCTTATATGGATAAAGGTGATTATCCTCAGGCTATTGAACGTTTGAAATCCAGTATTGATTTGGATTCTTCTATCTTTGAAACTCATTATAACTTAGCTGTTGCTTATACTAAATCTGATGATTATATCAATGCGGTTGAAGAATATAAAAAAGCTTTAGCTTTAAAGCCTAATTCTGCTGATGTTTATTACTCTCTTGCTACAACTGAAAATAATTTGGCTGTTGATATGGAACAGGGTAAAGTTCGTATGAATGTTGATGATTCTTTATATACTCCTAAGGCTGAAGATATGGACTTGGATAGTGAACCTGAACTTACAGAAAATGAACAACAACTTGTTGAAGAATTAGTTGATTCAGCCGTAAAGAATTATGAAAAATACTTAGAATTAAATCCTGATGCAGAAGATAGAGAAGCTGTCGAAGCTCAAATAAAAGCTTTATCAGAACCAAAAACACCACAGCCTATGGAATAAATATGATTATAAGTGCCCCTTCAGATATAGCTTTTGTTGTTTTAGGTGTTCCTATATATTGGTATGGAGTTGTTTTGGCATCAGCTATATTTGTAGCTGTTCTTGTTGGTAATAAATTTTTTAATTTTATCAATGGTGATTCTAAAAAAGATATAATTTTAGAATATGCTCCATTGCTTATTATATCCGGAATTTTTGGAGCAAGATTGTATTTCTGTATATTGAATTCAGGTTATTATTTTAGTCACCCGATTGAAATACTTGATATCAGACAGGGCGGACTATCTATTCATGGAGCTATTGCAGGTGGTATTTTAAGTTTAGTTTTACTCTCTTATAAGAAAAATTTGAAATTGTTGAATATTTTGGATTCGTTATCTTGTTCAACTATTCTTGGTCAGGCGATTGGAAGATGGGGAAATTATTTTAATTCGGAAGCATACGGGATTCCTGTTGCCTCTCAAAAATGGGGATTGTTTATTCCTGAGATGAAAAGAATTCCTCAATATTCTGAGTTTTCATTATTTCATCCTACGTTTTTGTATGAAAGTGTATTAGATTTGTTTGCTTTTTTTATATTGGGCTTTCTATTGTTTAAGTTCGGTAAAAAATATAGAGGTTTGATATTTTTTTCATATTTATTGATTTATTCAATTATCAGATTTTTTATTGAACGATTGAGAGTTGATAGTGCAATGAATTTAGGAAATATTCCTATAGCAGAAATTGTTTCTATTATTTTATTTGTGGTTGGATTTTGTGGAATTTTATTTGTAATAGTTAATAATTTAAAAATTCATATAGAAAAATAAATAAAGAAAAGACAGGGGTGTGAATCCTGTCTCATTTTTATTAGACTCAATTAATAAAAATCTATTTAGTGTTTAACTTCTGTTTTCAAAATATTTTGTACTAACTTGAAAATAGCACCGCCAACAGCTCCTGTTATTAGGAAGAATGATGTTGGGCGAGCATGTTTAGTTAGTAAATTATAAGCTTTAATACATTGTTTTGCTGTTTCATCAGCAATGCGTGATGTCTCTTTGCAAATTCGTTTAAACGCTTCTGTATCTTCAGGATTTTTTTTCTGTAGATCTCTAAGAGTTTTTAAAAGACTACTTTTTTTTATGTGGTCTCCTTCTTTCATACCATCGAACATTTTTACAAATGCATCTTCTGCAACAGAAAGATTTCCTCTATCTTTTAGGTTGGTTATGTAAGCCTGAGTTCTTGTGTTATAGGCAACTTTTTCGTTTTTTATTTTATTCATAACCTTAACATATTCAGTGGAATTTTTTTCTTGTGGGGTAAGTGGTTGAGCATATTTCATTATCCAACCTGCCGCAGTACCAACTGCTGCTCCTTGTAACATTGGTCCAATGCAACCTTGTCTTCTATTATCTACTGCTTGTATTGCCATATTAATTGTTTCCTTCTAATTTATTGAAGTAATACGCATTCTCGTTAAGTTCCCTTATAGGTCAACTTAACTTTCAGAATATATAGAAGAACCTGCACTTAAATATTCCCTACAGATTGCAGAAAAATCTGTCTTGAACTGAGTAATCAAGTTCTTATTGTTTGGCATTGTATATCAAATTTATTTTTTTGTCAATACTCTTATTAAATTTAACAAAAGCATAATACCAACAAGAGCAATAGTTAAAAAGAAATCATATTTAATAGCATTATGACTTGCAAATAAGCAAGCTAATCCACCCGCAATAATTGCTGCTGAAGTAAGGATTACTACAGTTTTCTTTTGTGAAAATCCTGCATGTAAAAGTTTATGGTGAATATGCTCAGCATCAGCTACGAATGGCGATTGACCTTTACATATTCTTCTCAAGCTTGCAAAAGTTATATCAATAATTGGAACTGCTAATACAATAAATGGTAGTAGTATTGCTAGTGTTGCAACTTTCATAACTCCTGTTATTGAAATTGTTGCAAGTAAAAAGCCTGAAAATAAAGCTCCACTATCTCCCATAAAAATTTTTGCCGGATTAAAGTTAAATGTTAAAAATGCTAGCATAGAACCTGCCAAGATAAATCCAATCAATGCACTGATAGGATTTGGAGGGCTGAGTGTAATTGCTAAAATTGCAAGTGTAATAGCATTAACTGTAATTACTGAACCTGCGAGTCCATCAACTCCGTCAATAAAGTTTATGGCATTAGAAATACCAACAATCCATAATAATGTTATAGGGTATGAAAATATACCAAGATCTATTCCACCAAAGAATGGCACACTATCAATTTGTACACCCAAAAGATATACAATTGTTGCAATCGATAGTTGGATAAGAAGTTTAAATTTCGCACCCAATCCATATACATCATCAATTAAGCCAAGTAAGAACATTAATGAGCTTCCAAGTAAAATACCTGACATTAATTTTCCATACGGATAGTAGCTCATTAAAACAAGACACAAAAAAGTTAACATTGTACTTGCCCATATTGCAACTCCGCCAATTCTTGAAATTGGTTTTGTGTGTATCTTACGTTCATTCGGAAGATCAACAAGCCCTTCTTTTTTTGAATAACTTATTACCATAGGAACTATAAATACCCCAAAAATATAGGCTATTATGGTTCCAATTATATGAGCATGTGTTAACTTAATAATAATAATGTGTCTCCTTAGTTATATAGTGGATATTTTTTGCATAATTTAAGAGATCTTTCTTTTAAATTATTTAGTGCCATTTCATTATCTGACGAAAATACTGCAGATGCAATAATTTTTGCAACTTCTGTCATATCTTCTTCTTTAAATCCTCTTGTAGTTACTGCAGGTGTACCTAATCTGATACCACTTGTTACAAAAGGGCTTTGCGGATCATTTGGTACAGTATTTTTGTTTGCAGTAATACCAACTTTTTCTAAAACATTAGCCATATCTTTACCGGTTTTGCCGGTTTTTCTAAGATCTAAAGTCATAAGATGGTTTTCGGTCATACCACCAACAATATCCATGCCTTCGTCCATTAAGCCTTGAGCTAAAGCTTTTGCATTTTTAACAATTTGTTCTGCATATTCTTTAAATTCAGGTTGTGAAGCCTCAAGTAAAGCAACAGCTTTACCTGCAATAATATGTTCTAGCGGACCGCCTTGAAGCCCAGGGAAAACTGCTTTATCTATTGCTGTGGCAAATTCTTCTTTGCACATGATGATTCCGCCTCTAGGACCTCGAAGTGATTTATGAGTTGTTGTAGTAACAAAATCACAATAAGGTGCAGGAGAAGGATGTACTCCAGCAGCTACTAAGCCTGCAATATGTGCAATATCAGCTAAAAGTAGAGCACCTACTTCATCTGCAATTTCTCTAAATTTTTTGAAATCAATAATTTTGGCATAATTACTTGCTCCGCAAATAATTAGTTTTGGTTTATGTTCAATGGCCATTTTACGAACATCCTCGTAATCTATTTCTCCATTTTCATTGATTCCATAACTTTTTACATCATAATATAGTCCTGAAAAATTTACCGGCGAACCATGTGAAAGGTGACCGCCATTTGATAAATCCATACTTAAAACTCTGTCTCCAGGCTTCATTGTAGCCATAAAGACAGCCATATTTGCTTGAGCGCCACTATGAGGTTGTACGTTTGCGTGATCCATATGAAAAAGTTGGCATGCTCTTTTTTGTGCAATTTCTTCAATTACGTCAATATGTTCGCAGCCATTATAATATCTTTTATGAGGTTTACCTTCGGCATATTTGTTAGTCAGAACACTTCCGCATGCTTCCATAACAGCTTCTGATGTGCAGTTCTCGCTGGCAATCAATTCTATTGTTTCTTGCTGTCTTTTTAGTTCTAATTCGATTTGTTCTGCTACTTGCGGATCAATTTTTTTTATATTTTCAATATTCATGTACACTCTCCCTTTTGCCTAATTATAAATAATAAAATTTGTTTTCGCAAATTATTTATATATTGTCAATATTTTAACTATTGCTTTTGCGTGTTTTGGTAAAATATAATATTTATTTTTTTTAGGGTCAATAATGCAAGCGTTACCATAGCAATCTATTGTTGTATATATGAGATCATCTAATGCTTTTTCTTCTTTAGTAAATTCAGTACAGCTTTTATTTTGGTCTATTTTTATATTATTTTTTTTGAACGCTATTTGAATTTCTCGTTCGGGTTTATTTAGATCTACAATTTTGTAATTGCTGAAGTCATGTTTTTTGAGTTCTTTTACCATTTCGTTATGAAAAGCTTCAGTTAAAGGTACTCTTTTTTCACCTTTTATCCAGCCATATGTTAGAACAGGTTTATCTGAACTATATATATAATTGAATAAATCAAACTTTTTCGCAGTTTTTCTTATATCTTTTGGTAAATCTTTGACTCTTAAATAATCTATTTTGAAATTCTCAATTTCTTCATCTGTGAATGTTGGTCCTGAGTATTCTTCCTGATTTGTTTGTTGCTTTGTATAGTATTTCCAAGCTGCAACTGAACCAAGTATTATAGCTAATATGATTGTTATTATTATAAGATATTTCTTTTTCATAGCTCTCCTTATTCAAATAAATATTTTTCTTTCAGTCTAATTATTTTTTCGTAGGATTGTTCTATTTTTTCTTGTAATTCTTTGTCTGAAAGAGATTTTTTATAAATATTTTCTATTATATCAATTGTTTTTTTGTCTGCAAATCTGTATATGAACATGTTTAGCCCTGCTTTAATTCCCATTTCGCAAGCTTCAACTTCACCAAAATCTGCGACACCTTTCATAACCATATCATCAGATATAATAATTCCGTTAAATTTAAGTTCGTTTCTAAGATAGTCTAAGGCTTTTTGGCTCAATGATGTAGGAATTGATGTTTCTTCAAAGCAGGTGCAATGTAAGTGTGCTGCCATAATCATTTCAATATTGTTATCTATTGCATTTTTAAAAGGTTTAATATGAAAATTTTCCATTTCGGTTAATGGTAGTTCTATTTTGGGTAAAACTAAGTGGCTGTCAGCATTTGCATCTCCATGTCCGGGGTAATGTTTAGCACAAGGGATAATTTTATTTTTACGGTATATTTTAGAAACTATCTTTTCTGCTGCTATAACTTCCTCTGGGCTTGATGAAAAGGCTCTTTCTCCAATTATTGGATTTTTAGGGTTCGTATTGGTATCAATACAAGGCGCAAAGTTTAAATTTATTCCGTAAGTAACCAGTTCTTTCGCTATTTCAGAGGTCTGTGTTGTAAGAAAATCTATTCCTTTCTCAAATGCGTATTTGGCGGATAAATATTTCTTGCCATTATGAATATTTTCGGTACGTTCAACTCTTCCGCCTTCTTGGTCTATAGATAGAAATGGCGGGATTTTGGCAATTCGTTTCAAATTGGCAGTTAGGTTTGTGAACTGTTCAGCTGATTGAATATCTTTAGTGAAAAATATCACTCCGCCAAGCCCTTTTTTTAGTGCTTCTTCGCAATATTCTCCTGTTCCAAGAATGAACATTTGGTATAGTTTTTCTTTTAAGTCAGTCATATTATCCTTCGTAAATTAGTCCAAAAACTTCAGTTAAATCAAGCAAATTACCTGATTCAATAACTTCTTTAATTTTGTTGTTGATTTTTTCAAGTTCTTCTTTTGCAGGTGTTTTTATTTTGGCTGGAAGTTGAACATCGTTAGTGGAGTTTGTATTTACAAAGCCGCAATTCAATGTTAGAAATTCTTTGTAAAGATTTAAAATATCTATATGAAGCGGATTGATTTTGTAATCTGTTCCGAGATAGTATTTTGCATCTTTTTTTAGTTTTTCAAAAAATTCAATAGAAAAATCTACTTCTTCGACAACTTCATTTTTATCATAGGTTCCACCTAAACAAGGGTTTCCTTCGATTTTAATATCTCCTAGAGTTTTAATGTACACGGCCCATAGCAAGCTTCCGAGGCAAAATCCTATATTATTGTTTACCATTCTTTCAATTTGTGGATAAAACATTTTGAACTTCATTTTCTTTTGTCCAAAATTCTTGAATTGGTTTATACTTGCATAAATATACTCTGTTCCGATAGATAGAATTGTTGTGTGTTGTGCATATCCAGGATCGAATAAAACTGTTTTTGTTTCTGTCATTTATAATTCCTCTAATTTATCTTTTTCATATGAAAATTTTATCATATTATCGTTTTTCAAACTAGTTTTTTACAAACTGTTTATTATATGTTAAATTCTGAGTATGAAAAATTTTTTGATTGGATTACTCGACTGGATTTATAAAAAGAGATGCTATTTTTGCAAAAGTTCTTCAGAATGTGTCAAAATGTGTTCAAAGTGTTTTGATGAATTAGAGTTTTTGCCGGTAAAAGTTAGTCGAAGATTCAATCAGGTAGAGATTTATTGTGCCGGTGTTTATTCTAAGAATTTGCAAAAAATGATTCGCGGTTTGAAATATCATGGACAGAGAGATTTGGCTTATTATCAAGCGAAATTTATGTGGCAGTATTGGCAAAGATTATCTTTATCCGGAGAGTATCAAATTATTCCTGTACCAATTTATTCTAAGCGTAAAAAGCAAAGAAAATATAATCATATGGATCTTGTGGCAGAAGAATTTGCAAAACTTTCTGGCTATGAAGTGAATAATTCAGTTATAAGAAGGATTAAAGATACTAAGCCGCAATACAAATTGAACAAGGCTCAAAGAATGATGAATCTTTCAAAAGCTTTTGAAGTTAAAAAGTTAAATCTTATTGAAGGCAAGAAGATTTTAATAATTGATGATATATGTACAACGGGTTCAACATTTGAAGAGATGATAAAAGAGTTTAATAATGTTGGAGTTTATGATATAGTTTGTTTTGCTACAACCACGCCGTTTAATTAGGGAATTTAATTTATTATGATAATTGCTGAATTTTCAAAATATTTACAATTGCATAACGATGAACTTTTGACCAGAAAAACAACACCATTGAAGTTGTTACATGAATGGTTGCGTTCTGTTATTAATAAAAATCCTAAAAATAATATTGATAAGATTGTGCATAAAGAGATTTTATATTGTGAAAATGAAAGCGGTGATTATTTAATAGTTGGAAAATCTGACAGTGGGCGGGTTCTTGTTTCTGCGTTAATTAAGTTTGCAAAAAGTTACGAAAATTACAATCATATCAAGTGGATGGAAATGGCTGAAAAAGCTTATCATGAAAAGTAGCTTTTACATAAATAATATTATTTGCATTCGCAAATCCAAGGAAGGTTCGGAAACGTAGTTTCTGATGACTCGTATCATTTGGTCGCCAGTTTCTCTTTCTTTGCTTACATTTCTTTCTCTTTGCGTGGCAACAAAGAGAAAGAAATGAAGGAACAAAAGTTAATTTTAAAAATGATATTTCATTAACTGTCATGCTGAACTGACTAGAAAATAGCGAAAGCGTAATTTTCTCTTCCTACTTGGTGATTCAGCATCTATCAGTTTGATAAACATTGATAGATTCCGGATCAAGTCCGGAATGACTAAAAGAGTGTTTTTCATCGATTAGATATTTACCCCTAATATTGTTTATGTAAATTGTTCTATTGAAGATAAACGCTGAGTCCTGAATTAGGTCTGCTTATATGAATTTCAATAGCATTTGGAAAATTTTCTTTTGCTGTTTCAATATTTCTCAATATTTCTAATAAAATATCTGCTCGTGCTGTATTTCCGAGGATTTGTTTTGAAATGTCAGTCGGATTGTTAACTTGTTTAGCTCTGTAAATAATTAGTGTTCGATTTTCTTCTGATGCTCTAAGGCATAATGCTCTCATGTAATATCTGTTAAATTCTCCGTGCGCTAAAGTTTCGGCAGCATTGATGGGTACTTTTACTGTGTTTGTTATTCCATTTTTACTTTTTCTTTGCTCTTCTTTTATTAGATATCCTAATCTGCGGAGATTAGATGCGAAATGATCTTCATTTTGTCCATTTGTTATAGTTTGCTCTAATAGAGTTAGATATCTGTCCTCATTCCCTTTTTTTATGCGAGGACTTATATATTGGGTTCCCATTTCTATATCTCTTTGTAATTCATTAAGCATAAATTCGCGTGTAGTATTATCTAAATTCCTAAAATTATATGTCATGTTTATCCTCCAGTAATTATTCCAACAAATTCAATATTCATAAAATATAAAATATTTACATTCGTCGCATGGCTAATTTTATGTGTAGTAATGTTACAATATAGTTATAAATTTTAATAAGATAACTTTTATATTCTAAGAACTTTACCCATTGTAAAGATATTAGCCCTGTGACTATATTTGTGCTATAATTTTCGTAAGATATAGACTTGGAGGGTAGAGTATTGACTCAGCAAAATATGTTTAATCACGGAAATATCGTTCCCGTAAATATAAGAGAGGAAATGAAACGTTCATATATCGATTATGCGATGAGTGTAATCGTTGGTCGTGCATTACCGGATGTTAGAGATGGTTTGAAACCTGTTCATAGACGTATTCTATATGCGATGAATGAACTTGGTATGTATCCTGATAAACCGTTTAAGAAATGTGCTCGTATTGTTGGGGAAGTTCTTGGTAAATATCACCCGCATGGTGATAGTTCTGTTTACGAAGCTTTGGTTCGTATGGCTCAAGACTTTTCTACAAGATATTTAATGGTTGACGGGCATGGTAACTTCGGTTCTGTCGATGGTGATGGCGCAGCTGCAATGCGTTATACTGAGGCTCGTATGCATAAAATTACTCAGTCTATGCTTGCCGATATTGATTGTGAAACAGTTGAGTTCGAACCAAACTTTGATGGTTCGCTACAAGAACCTTCTGTTCTTCCTGTAAGACTTCCAATGCTTTTATTAAATGGTGTTTCAGGTATTGCTGTTGGTATGGCAACTAATATTCCGCCTCACAATCTTTGTGAAGTTGTTGATGGTACGATCGCGTTGATTGATAATCCTAATATTACTATTCCTGAACTTATGGAACATATTAAAGGTCCAGATTTTCCTACTGCAGCAACTATCATTGGTTTAAATGATATTAAACAGGCTTACGAAACAGGTAGAGGTTCTATTAAAATGTCTGCGGTTTCAGGTTTTGAAGAAATTGCAGGTGGCGGTGGGCGTCAGTCAAGAACGGCAATTGTTGTAACTGAAATTCCATATCAAGTTAATAAAGCTTATTTGATTGAAAAAATTGCTGATTTAGTTAAAGAACAAAGAATTACAGGTATTTCTGATATTCGTGATGAATCTGACCGCGAAGGTATGAGAATTGTTATTGAATTAAAACGTGATGCTAAACCTGATGTTGTAAGAAATAATTTATATAAATATACTCAACTTGCTACAACTTTTGGTGTTAATATGGTTGCCCTTTGCGGTAAACAGCCACGTTTGATGAATTTACATCAAGTTCTTACTGAATTCGTAGAACATAGAATTGAAATTGTTACAAGAAGAACTATTTTCTTCTTGAAAAAAGCTAAAGTTAGAGCTCATATTTTAGCCGGTTTGATTATCGCATTAGGTTCAATTGATGAAGTTATTGAACTTATCAAAAAATCTAAAACTACAGATGATGCTCGTGAAGGTTTGATGAGCAGATTTGGGCTTGATGTTGATCAGTCAAATGCAATTTTAGAAATGCAATTGAGACGTTTGACAGGTTTGGAACAAGATAAAGTTAAAGCTGAATACGATGAATTATTAAAGAAAATTGCAGAGTATGAATCTATTCTTGCAAGCCGTCAAAAAATTCTTGATATCATCAAAACTGAATTGTTAGAAGATAAAGAAAAATATGGCGACGATAGAAAAACTCAGATCCTTCCTGAACAAGGTGAAGTTACTATTGAAGATTTGACTCCAAATACTCCAATGGCTGTATTCATCACTCATCAAGGATATTTGAAACGTATTTCTCTTGATACTTTTGAACGTCAAAATCGTGCAACAAGAGGTAAATCCGGTATGAAAACTAAAGAGGATGATGATATTCAACACTTCTTTACTGCAATGATGCATGATAAGGTATTGTTCTTCTCATCTAAAGGTACTGTTTACAGTCTAAACGTTTATGACTTCCCAGAAGGCGGACGTCAAGCTAAAGGTTTACCGATTGTAAATGTTCTTCCTATCGATCAGGATGAAAAGATTACAGCGGTTGTTCCTGTAAGTTCATTCTCAAAAGATTTGAATTTAATTATGCTAACTAAAAAAGGTTATATTAAACGTATTGAGTTAGATAATTTCTCAAATATCAGACGTAACGGTATTATAGCTATCGGATTGGATGAAGGAGATAGTCTATGTTGGGTAAAATTAGCAACTGCTAAAGATGAAATTATTATTGGTACATCTTGCGGTATGGCAATTAGATTCCCAATCCAAGATTTAAGACCTCTTGGAAGAAGTGCTCGTGGTGTAATTTCTATGAAATTACGTTCCGGTGACGAAATTGTGGGATGTGATATTGTTCCTCAAGATTATGATGCTGATTTGCTAGTTGTTACATCTGACGGTTTTGGTAAACGTACTAAGCTATCTGAATTTAGAACTCAAAACAGAGGCGGAATTGGTCTTATTGCGACTAAATTTAAATCAAGTGCATCAAGACTAGTTGCATTGACTATTGTTAGAGA
>JAAVBM010000128.1 GCA_014803505.1 bacterium
ATAAAGATTTTTGTTTATCAATATATAAAAATTAGGGAATATATAGCTGTATAAAAGTACAATAAATGATAAAAATATCATAATTGTAGAGATTCTTTTATAAATCTTTATTTTTTTCCAAGCCATATTTATTTCATCAATTGTAAATATTCTGTCGAATTTATATCCAAGACAAGTATTATTTATTGATTTAATGATAGTTGAACTATCAGAAAATGAATAAAAATTCATTGGCGCATGTTTATATAATCTTTTTAAAATATTTAACTTCTGCATTAAAAATATGTCCCTCTGAATGTAATAATAGCATAAATTTTCTGGTTTACTATAGGTGTATATGTTTTAATCCGAAAGCCTATCAGAGCAAGCTTTTTGAACTGTAGAATGTTCTATTGTCTGCTTAATAATCGTTTACATCATAGGCTTTATATAAATTCTTTGATTTTATTTCTTATTTCTTCTACAGGTAGTCCTTTATAGTTAATTCTTGAAGACGTTATTGGTTGTTTGTAATCGTATTTGTTAATAGATTTAGAATCAACTATTACAGATGGAGGTAATATAGACCATTTATATAGTGCTGTTGACATTCTTCTATAGAATTTATCTAACCACTCGGCTTTTTGCTCTTGTGATACTTCATTTTTTTGTTCATATAGGAATTTTGAATGAAGCATATCAAAATAGTGTTCTTTTTTGTTTTCAATTCTCCAAATAACTTCATCTAAGAATTCATAAGGCATAAGAGCATCTTCTGCAACAAGAGGCTTCCCTGTTTTAGGGTCAATAGCTAATTCTGCTCCTGGTTTTTTTAATATGATAGCTTCAGGAATTGCATTTTTATCTTCTCTATTGCTATTCATCCAACGCGCGAGGGCAAATAATTTTGTTTTAGGCACATCCGCGATTGGTGCAAAACCTCCGGACATATCTCCGTTTATTGTTGCATAACCCATATATAACTCAGATTTGTCAGAGGTTGCTATTGGTAAACAGCTGCCAAACTCGTTACTTATACCCCATAGAAACATTGCTCGCGAGCGGGCTTGAATATTATCCATAGTAAATGATTGTTTATATCTTCCATCCCATTTTTTTTCGACTTCACTGAATAGAGAAGTTAAACAGTTGTTTGTAACTTCTACCATATTTTTAATTGAAGCTTCTGTAAAATGAATTTTTAAATTGTTTGCAAGTTGTTCTGCATCGCTCTTACTTTCTTTACTTGTAATTTTTGATGGCATACTTATGCCAAATACGTTTTCAGCTCCTAAAGCGTCAGCCAAAAGAACTGCACAAACAGTAGAGTCTAATCCTCCGGAAAGTCCAAGTACTGCGCGTTTAAATCCAGTCTTTTTGAAATAATCTTTTATTCCTTGGATTATAGTTTTGTAAGTTCTTTCTAAATCAGGTTCGTATTCTAAAGTATAGACTTTAGCTTCAGTCAATGTTTTTTCTAAACCTTTAGTTAACGGATATATTTTACCAAGGTTTTTATGTGGATTTACAATTAGAAATTGTTCTTTAAATGATTTAGCACGAGCAAGTAATTTCCCGTTTTTGTCAAAAACTCTGCTTGAACCGTCAAATGAACTGTTATCAATTGCTCCGACTTGATTAACATAAACTATCGGAGTTGAATATCTTTTAGCTATAAATGATAGCATATTATGTTTAAGCTGTTCTTTTTTTGCTCTTGTTGGAGAGGCTGAACAATTTAAAAATACATCGGGATTTTCTTTTGATAATTCGTCAATAGGATCGATAGAATATAGGGTTGTATCATTGAAGAATTCTTTGTTATTCCAGCAGTCTTCGCAGATAGAAATTCCGTATTTTTTACCGTTTATTAAGCTTGTTTTTGTAGATTTTTGGATTTTATCAGAATCAAAATTTTCTAATGTTTCAGCAGGTTGAGTACCTATAACCGGAGAAGGTTCAATATATCTGTAGTCATTGAATTCTGAATATGTTGGGAGTAGTGACTTTCTTACTATTCCTTGAATTTTTCCGTCAGATAAAATTGCAACGGCATTATAATATTTTTTACCGGTAAGATTATCGTATTTTCTAGGTTCTACAAATCCTACCATTGCTGTCGTGGAAGTTGTTATTTTTGCAATTTCTTTAAGCCATTTAATATTTTCTTCTACTATAATCGGATGTCTGTCAATCGTGTCTTCAATCGGATAGCCCATCAACACAAGCTCAGGGAATACAACGACATCTAAGCCGATATTTTGAGCGTGATTTATATATTTAACAACTTTTTTTGCATTATATTCAATATCTCCGGCTATCGGATTTATTTGTGCAAGTCCGATTGAACCTTCTTTATAAGGTGTTAAAAGTCTTTTTAATTCTTTTTCAATTATTTTAGAATCAGCACCTTTGTCATATGCTTCAGAAAGCTTGTAAATACTATCTTTTTCATTATATTTGTTTAATATATTTTGAATTTCTTGTTCCAATTCTTCAGAATTAAGTTTATCGAATTTAGTCATTTGTATATCCTTAAAAATCCGTTGTCCGTTACAATTATATATAAAAAAAAGAAACAGTTCTATTTAGAACTGTTTCTTTAAAACTTTTTAAAAGTTTATTGAGCGTTTAGAAGTCCGTAAGCTGCATCCCAGCCGCTTAAACCGCCTCTTGTTTTGAATTTTGTAATTTGAGAAACACTGTTTTTTCTGTATTTTTGAAGTTCTTTATCAAGTTTTGCTTGAGTTTTTTTGTTTGAATTTCTGTCTGTTATAACAGTATTAGCATAAGATACAAAATTTTTGTATTCATTGCAAGCATAACCGGCTTTTAATTTTGCAGGATAAGCATAACCTGTATAATCATATACATTCATAGCTCTGTCAGCATTTGCAGGTTTTCCTTGAAGTGTTTCCCAGTAAGTTCCGGTTTGTTTTGTTAAAACAACAATAATTGCAAGCGGATTGTATCCTGAGTTAGCCATTAAATTAACTGCAATTACATCAGCTTCTTTTTCTTCTTTTGAAGATTGATAGTTTTGAGCTAATGTTGATGCTGTAGAATTGTTGTTAGTTTCTGCTCCTGATGTAATAAGTGAAACAATTTTACCTTTTGATGCGTGACCGCTAATAATATGTCCTAATTCGTTAGCAACAACAGCTGCTACTTCATTATCATTTCCTGTATAAGCAAGATCTGCACTTGATATATTAACAACACGGTTTGTTCCAAATTCAGAGTTGTTTACGTCACCTGATACTACAGTGAATTTCACATTCTGAATGGAGATACCGTTTTTGGTTAATAAAGCTTCCCCTACGGTTTGAACTCTATCAGAAGCATTATATGCCGCATTTACTGGGATAGAAAGTGCAATTACTGCAAATATTGATAGTAAAACTTTTTTCATTACATTCTCCTTTCTTAATCTTAATAACATTTTATATTAAAAATTTTGTTTTGGTAAATATTCGTATTGATTTTTTATATTTTAGTTTTAATATAACTCTGTCACTTTGTTTTAGGAGGTTTCTATGTTAGAAAAAGTTGAGAAATTTCAGGTTTTATTGTTAGGTATAATTATTGCAATTGGTGGTATTGTTATGACTTCAATTGTTTCATCTGCAATGTCAAAAGATGTTATTTCTGTAACCGGCTCATATTCTCAAAATGTTACATCTGATAGCGGAGCTTTGGAATTTGAACTTAAAGCAAATGGAGTTAATAAAGCGGCTGCATATAATACATTAAACAAGCAAAGACCTGATGTTATTAAATATCTACATGCTCAAGGTTTTTCTGATAAAGATATAGAAATAAAAACTCCTAGAGGTTATGATGTTTATGAACTTACATATAATGGAAACTCTACAAATAAGGTTATAGGTTTTAATGCTTCTCAAACTATTGTTTTGCAGTCTGATGATGTTCAGAAAATTAAAAAAGTTTCTACAGGTATAACAAATTTAACTGCGCAAGGTATAGATGTTAATGTTTATGAACCTTCATATTTTTATTCAAAATTATCAGATTTAAAGGTCAAAATGTTGGAAGAAGCTACAAAAGATGCAAAACAAAGAGCTTCTGCAATGTTAAAGGCAACTCACAATAGAGTAGGAAAGATTCAATCTGTAAAAATGGGAGTGTTCCAGATTACGCCTGTTAATTCTACTAATGTTTCCGATATGGGGATAAATGATACAACAACGATTGAAAAGAAAATAACATCGGTTGCGAATGTTACTTTTGGAATTAAATAGAACTCCTAAAGCAGGGTAACCTGCTTTTTTATATTAATCTCTTTACCTATAAAGCACTTATGGTATAATTCAGGTATGGTTATGCTTAACAAATATCTAAAACAGTCTGCTACGTATAAAGTTTTTTCTCACTTTATGGATGTTTTGGCTGATTTTTTGGATACTTTAGGTAAGATTGCTCAAATTGGATTCCATGTCTTGAAATGCATTATAAAAGGTGATATTTCTTGGCGAGAATTGATTGCTCAGTGTGATCGTTTTGGTGTAAGTTCATTGCCTATTACGCTTTCGATTGTTGGTATGACCTCTATTATTGTCGCATCACAAGTGGCTCATGAAATGGTTAAGCAAGGCGGTGGAAATTTTGTAGGGCTGCTAATGACAATTTTGATTGTGCGTGAAGTTGGTGCGATTATGTCAGGTTTTGCAATTACATCAATGATTGGTTCATCTTTGGCTTCTGAGCTTGCAACAATGAGAGTGACGGAGCAAGTTGATGCTGTAGATGTTCTCGGAGTTGATTCTGTCAGATATTTATTTGTACCAAGAGTCTTATCAGGAATAATTATGATGCCTTTTGTTGTAATTTTGGCATCATTGGTTGGGGTTTTACTTGGTGCTGTTACTTCTGATATGTTTGCAGGGCTAACCTATCGTGCTTATTTCGATTCTGCTTGGCTTGGTCTGTATATGAAAGATTTGTGGGTAAGTTTGCTTAAATCAGCTGTATTTGGCGGAACGATTTCTCTAATAAGCTGTACTTGCGGATTCTTTGCTTCAGGTGGAGCAAAAGGTGTTGGTATCGCTACAACAAAGGCTGTTGTTTGGTCTTTTATTGCTATAGTTGTTTGGGATATGGTATTTGCAGTTTTATTTTTCTTTTAATTTGTATAAGGATATAGTAAATGAGTATAGAAGTTCGTAATTTAATAAAAAAATTTGATGATAGAACAGTTATAAATGATATTTCATTTAAGGTAGATGATGGTGAAGTTCTGGCGATTGTCGGGTTTTCTGGGTCTGGTAAAAGTACTGTTTTAAAGTTAATTTGCGGATTGATACCTTTTGATAATGGCGAAGTCATTACATCAGAAGGCGATATTGCTATGGTTTTCCAGTATTCAGCATTATTCGATTCTTTGAATGTTTTTGATAATATTTCTTTTGCTCTTAGAGAAAGAAAAGATTTGAGAAAAAAATATACCGAAAAAGATTTGAAAGATATTGTTTCTCAAAAACTTCAACTTGTAGGGCTTCAAGGTATTGAAAATAAATTTCCGTCAGAATTGTCCGGTGGTATGCAAAAACGTGTAAGTTTTGCTCGAGCTATTGTTACAAAGCCTAACACTATTTTGTATGATGAACCTACTGCAGGGTTGGATCCAATGTCTTCTACTCTTATTGAAGATTATATTGTTCGTCTAAAACATGAAATTAATGCGGCATCTATTGTGGTAACTCACCAGATGTCTACAATTACCAGAACTGCAGATAGAGTTATAATGCTTTATGATGGTAAAATTGTTTTTGAGGGTACCCCTACTGAACTTTTAAGACAGGATAATCCATATACAAAACAGTTTGTTACTGCTTCTTTGGATGGTCCGATGAAAATGCAGGCGTAGTTAATTTTGAGGAAATATAATATGAAAAATTTATTTAATGAAGATGTGATGTCTTTAGAAACATATATAATGGTTAAGTTAAAAGAAAAGACTGCTCAATTAAGAGAAAAATTAGAGAAAAAAAATCGTTCTCCTATTTCTTTATCTATGGGGGCTCCAACTGCTAATCCTCCCGAAATTCTTATTGATAAATTAAAAGAATTTTTAACGGAAGATAATATTCATACATATTCAGTGACTAGAGGAGAACCTTATTTTCGCCAAGCAATTGCCGAACGTATGAAAAATAGATTTGGTGTTGTTTTGGATGCTGATAAGGAAGTTTTTTCTCTTTTGGGTTCGAAAGACGGATTGGCTAATTTAATAAGATTTATTGTAACTCCAAAATCAGAGGATAAAGAAAAAGATATTATTTTGATTCCTGATCCGGGCTATGCTTCTTACGGTCAAATGGTTCAATGTTCCGGCGGTAAGGCTTATTCTATTCCATTGACTGCTGAAAATAATTATCAGCCTGATATGGAAGATGTGTTTGCTCAATTGGAAGCTGATGGATATGATTCGAACAAAGTTAAGGCAATTATTATTAATTACCCTAATAATCCGTTAGGGGTTTCAGCAACACGTGAATATGTAAAATCTGTAGTTGATTTTTGTAGAAAACGTGACATTTTATTAATGTCTGATGCTGCATATTGTGATTTGTATTTTGACGAACAAGAAAAACCTTTCAGTGTGCTTGAGATTGACGGTGCAAAAGATATTGCGGTTGAATTTTTTAGCCTATCAAAGCCTTATGCAATAACAGGCTGGAGATTGGGTTGGCTTTGCGGTAACAGCGAGGTTATTTCTCGTTTTGCTAAAGCAAAATCTACAATTGATAACGGTATTTTTAAAGCTCTTCAAAAGGCTTGTGCATATGTTATGAATTCTTGCGAAGGTGATGAGTACATTCAGTGTGGAAATATTGCTTACAAGAGAAAGCAGTCAATTATTGTTAAAGGTTTAAGAGAACTTGGCTGGGAAATAGATGAAACAAATCTACCTAAAACAACTTTCTATTTGTGGCTCCCTATTCCAAGAAAATACAGCTCTTCATTCAAATTTTGCGAAGATATGCTTGAAAAATCTGGAATTGTAATTGTTCCAGGTGATGCTTTCGGTAAATATGGTGCAGGGTATTTTAGATTATCTTTTGTTTGCAGTGATGAACAATTATTGGAAGTTATAGACCGTATGAAAGCTGATGGATTTAAGTATTAATAAATGCTTTTATTAAAATAAATTATATTTAAAACGGACACTTTGGAATTCTTCAAGGTGTCTGTTTTTGTGTGGCAAAAATATTTTTTTTTAAGTATTAAAGTAGTATGCAAATAGCGCTGTTTTCACCATATCAATATAATAAACCAATGGTCTCTAAAGCTTTTTATAATGATAGTTTGCGTATGAGAGCACCATTGAATAACGATGTAGTTACTTTTTGTTCTAATTCAAATGATTTTTTATCTTTACCTCCCAAGCAAATTTTTTCACGAATAAAAGCTTCTCTAAAAGATAGTGAAAATAAATTGGGTGTCGGTGGCGAAGCTGAAGTTTGGAAAATTAAAGATACTGATTATTGTGTGAGGATTCCGCATGACTCATTTGAGAAATATCGAACTAAATTTAGTTTGGTATTAAGTGAACAAGATAAAGTTAATCATACTGTTGCGAAGCTTGGTGGAGGGGCAACTATTATGCCTGTTATAAAAGGTTATACTTTTTGTTCTCCAAATATAACTAATAAAGAAGTTGCCAAAATGATAGAATTAATGCCGCAAAAAGCTTTTGATTCTTTGTTAATTCAGGTTTGTAATGCTAAAAAAGCAGGTTTAACAATGGATCCGGGTTGGAAAAATATTATCGTAAATCCTGAAAATCAAACATTGTCAGCTATTGATTTTTGTAAAGTTGGTGAAGATTTTGATTTTAATAAAAGTATTATAAATCAAATATATTGCAGTCTTGCAAATAACCCTGCAACAAATAATGAGCAACGTAAAATATGTGCAGGAAAAACATTATTAGCGGTAATAAATACTTGTAATAACGGTTCGAAAATGAATATTGATCTTTCTCAAATGGGTTTTGAGCGATTTGTATATCATCTTAAATATCATGGTTTGGTTTCAAATGATCGATATTTGAAAATGTTAGAAACACATTTAAAAGGTTTAGAAAATTCTTCAATGAAAAATTTAAAATATCCTGAAAATTTTAATGAATTTTTTAATCATCAAAAAATTATAAAAGTATTAGTTAAGCAACTTTTTGGGTATTAAATTTTAGGGACAGTATGAAAATTTCAGTTATTAAAAATTTTATTAATAAATATATTTTTTCGAATCGTAAGAATATTGACTCTACTGCATCTCTATTATTACAAGATATTGATTTTCGAAAAGTTTCACTTGAAGATGTGCCTTTAGCTGATATTTTTCAAAATCAGAATTATTCGCAGATGGTCTCAGGTATTAAAAATGATTTATTTAAAAGAGAGTTTGCGTTAAGTTTTTTAAATACTAATCCAATGAATGAAAAAACATATGCCAAGCTTTCTTTGGTAAAACTTCAAGCTATTAGAGCTCAAATGGATTCTGAATTTATCCGCGATGCCGAAGTTCTAGTTTCTGCGTCAAAAATATTAAAAGAAGTTTTTGATATGCGATATGGGGAGAATAAGTATGTATTTGTTTCTATTGGTCGTTCATTATCAGCGGCAGCAAACTGTCTAGGGTTCTTGGGGGTTGATGCAAGACAGGTCCCATTATCAGGATGTCGCGGAAGTTTAAAAGATATTGATAAAATAGTTAATACTATGCTTGAACATGTCGGATTTAAAGATTATAAAAGTTTTTTATGTGAAACTTTACCCAAAAATTCAAATAGAAGATATCTTTTTTGTGATTTTATGAACTCAGGTGCAACACTTAGTGTATTTAAGACATTACTGAATCATCCAAAAGTACATTTGGGTTCAAAAAGAGATCAATATATTGGGATTAATAATAAATATTTATGCAACAATATTGATTGTGATTCTGAAGAATATAAAAGTGTTGTAATGGACTTCTATCATAGACTACTGGGGCAAGGGTTTGATGTGTATGCAGATGTAAACTATTATCATTATGCGTCATTGAATCCTCCTGATACAGGATTAAAACCAAGATGTCCTCAACAAAACAAATTGATGCGATTTTGTATGCTTGATATATTAAATTTTTCTAAAAGTATTGAATAGATATGCAGACTATTAAATTTACTCAATAAAAAAGACTCATAATAATGAGCCTTTTAAAAATTTACCCTGGATTGGATTCGAACCAATGACCTACCGCTTAGAAGGCGGTTGCTCTATCCAGCTGAGCTACCAGGGCCTATGTGTATCTTTATATTATCATGAAAAAATTTTCTTGCAACTATTTTTTTTATTTTATTTTTTTGCTTAATTTTATTACAAATTTAACTTGTGATAGCTTAGTTTCGAGTTTTTATTGTATAATTTTTATATAGATATTGTTAGATTATAGAGGAAATATAAGATTATGCTAAGCGGAAATGAAATTCGAAAATTATATTTAGATTATTTTAAAGATAAGCATCAACATACAGTTGTAGAAAGTTCAAGTCTTGTGCCGGACAATCCTACAGTTTTACTTACTACAGCAGGCATGTTGCAATTTTTACCAATATTTTTGGGTATTGTAAAATCTCCATATGATCCTGCTCGTGCAGCTTCTTGTCAAAAATGTGCAAGAGCCGGCGGTAAAGACTCTGATATCGAAAATGTTGGAAGAACTCCTCGCCACCATACATTCTTTGAAATGTTAGGTAATTTCTCCTTTGGAGATTATTATAAAAGAGAAATTATTCCTTGGGCTTGGGAATTTGTTACTGAAGTTTTAAAACTTGATAAAGATAGATTATGGATTACTATTTTTGAAACTGATGATGAAGCTTTTGATATTTGGAGAAGTATTGGTGTTCCTGCTGAACGAATCAAACGTAAAGGTAAAAAAGATAATTTCTGGGGACCTCCAGGAGCTTCTGGTTCTTGTGGACCTTGTTCTGAAATTCACTACGATTTAGGTGAACAATATAAATGTGAGCACCCTGATTGCGGTATTGATACTTGTGAATGCGATCGATGGGTTGAAATTTGGAATCTTGTATTTACTGAACTTTATCAAGATGAAGAAGGAAATCAATCGCCTTTAGAATCTAAAAATGTTGATACAGGTATGGGCTTAGAACGTATTACTATGGTTTGCCAAGGTGTTGCTTCTACCTTTGAAACAGATTTATTAAAACCAATTATGGATGAAGTTTCAAAAATGTGCGGAGTTCCTTATAAAAAATCCGAAAAAACAGATATTTCTTTGAGAATTATTACAGACCATGCAAGATGTGTTTCTTTCTTGATTTCGGATGGGGTAATTCCTGGAAATGAAGGCAGAAGTTATGTGTTGCGTATGATATTACGTCGTGCACTTCGTCACGGTAAAATCTTAGGAATGGAACTTCCGTTCTTGTATAAATTGGTTGATGTAATTGTTGCCAATTATGGTGAGGCTTATCCTGAATTGGTTAAAAATAAACAAAAAGTTATTGATACTATTAAAAAAGAAGAAGAAAGATTTAATAAAACTCTTGATAGAGGCTATAAAATGCTTGATGAGTTTATTGAATCTAAGAAAGATATTGATGGTGAAAGTGCATTCAAATTGTACGATACTTTTGGATTCCCTTTTGAATTAACAAAAGAGATTGCGGAAGAAAACGGACTTAATATTGATGAAAAAGGCTTTAAAGCTGCAATGCTTGAGCAAAAAGAACGAGCAAAAGCTGCAACTGCTAAAATCAGTGTTACAGGAGATATTAAATATGCTAAAATTGAGCAAGAAGTCGGCTCAACAAACTTTATTGGCTATTCCGAAAATGAATCTGTAGATTCTAAAATTTTAGCCCAAGTTGAAGGCGAGGGTTACGTTGATGTTATCTTGGATAAAACTCCATTTTATGCTGAATGTGGTGGTCAAGCAGGTGATAGTGGTGTTATAGAAAATGAAAATCTTAAAGCCGAAGTTCTTACGACATTCAAAGTTAATGACTTGTATGTTCACAGATGCAATATTCTTAATGGAGAAGTTGTTATTGGCGATGTGGTAAAAGCTGTTATTGACTTACCAAGAAGAGAAGAAATCAGAGTTCACCATACATCTGCTCACTTATTGCAAGCTGCATTGATTAAGATTGTTGGTGATGAAGTTAAACAAGCCGGTTCTCAAGTTGAAGAAAATAGAATGAGATTCGACTTTACATTCTCTAGAGCAATGACTCCTGATGAAATTAGAAAAACTGAAAATCTGATGAATAAATGGATTGGCGAAGGTTATTCTGTTAATACTAAAGTTATGGGTATTAAAGAAGCTGAGATGACCGGTGCGACTGCATTATTCGGTGAAAAATACGGTGATGAAGTTCGTGTAGTTTCTATTGAAAAAGATGGTGAATCTATTTCTAAAGAATTCTGTGCAGGTACTCACGCAAGAGAATTGAAAGACTTACGACTTGTTAAAATAATTTCAGAAAGTGCTATCGCAGCGGGTACCAGACGTATTGAACTTGTTGTTTCAAATGCAGCTATTGAGTATTTAAATGCTAAATCTGCTGAAATTGATAAGCTTTCTTCTAAGTTTAAATCAACTTATACTGAAGTTGTAGAAAGAGTTGAGAAGCTTTCTGACGAAAATAAAGAACTTCAAAAACAAATTGAAAAACTTGAAGAAGAAAATGCCAGAACTAAATTTGCATCTTGTGTTGATAGAGCTCAAGATATTGAAGGTGGCAAATTATTTATTTCAAAAGTTGCAGTAAAACCTGTGGGAATGAAAATCGGTTTAGAATTCTTATCACAGAAGCTTGGTGAAAGTATTATTGTTCTGGCAGGTGAAACTTCAGTTGCAGTGAAAGTTTCTGATAGTTTTGTTAAAAAAGGTGTTAATGCCGGTAAAATCGTAGGTGAAATTGCCCGAGCAACAGGTGCAAATGGTGGCGGACGTCCAAATTTTGCTCAAGGTGGTATTAAAGATTTATCAAAACTTGATGAAGTCTTGGCTAAGATTGAAGCTGAATTGAAAGCTTAATTAAAAGTGTATAAACCCTAACAAAATATATTTTGTTAGGGTTTATTATATTTATAATATGGAGGTAATATGAATAAGTTAAGTATATTATTATATCCTTTTGATAAAGGTTTTTTCGGTAAAACATTGATGGAGTGCCCCAAAAATAATATAAAAATTTCTCAAAGTTCAAAGTTTGAGCATGACAGTATTGATGATTTAAATAGACATTTTGCAATGCAGTTATTTAACCGTTCATTGGAAAAGACTCCGGTTGTAGATACATTTAATAAAGATATTGAGAAGGAATTAAGTTCCTCTGTATTTGGATTAAATAAGCATTTTAATATCTTTTAATTTAATAATTTTACAAAAGTAGTCTCATGTCTTATCATTGATATGAGATTATTATTGTATATAGGGAGGACAAATGACAGTTTTAAAGATAGAGAGATTACCGCATAATAAAGTTTTACCGGAATATAAGACAGATGGTGCTGCAGGAATGGACTTATCTGCTGCAATTGAAGAAGCTATTGTGTTGAAACCATTGGAAAGAACTTTGGTTCCGACAGGTTTGAAAATAGAGTTAGAACACGGATATGAGGCTCAAATAAGACCAAGATCGGGTTTATCTATAAAGCATGGTATAACACTAATCAACTGTGTTGGTACGATTGATGAGGATTATAGAGGAGAAGTGTGTGTGCCAGTTGTGAATATTTCCAATGAAACTTACACAATTGAGCCAGGGGAGAGAGTTGCTCAAATGATAATAGCGAAAGTTGAACAGGCTAAAATAGAAGTAGTGACTGAACTTACTGAAACTGCCAGAGGTGTAGGTGGCTTTGGTTCTACCGGTAAATAATAATCCTTTATTTTGATGATGACATATTAACTGAATTATATTATATTGGCTCAGTGGAATAATCCTAATTTGGTAAGAATACTAGATATGAAAGGAGATTTTAGGTATGTCAACTTCAGAATACGGTTCAGATTTAATGCTGAATAAATTAGAAGGTAAAAACTGGGTTGCAACAATGATGTTATGTTGGACTTTAGGGTACTTTGGTGCTCATAGATTTTATACCGGTAAAACAACTACAGCTTGGGTTATGGCAGCAATGACTATTACTTGCTGTTTAGCTCCGGTTTCTGCAATTTGGGCGTTAGTAGATGGTTTTATGATTGCTTTAGGTAATTGGAAACACGAAGACGGTAGTGAATTATATGAAAGAATTCCTTGGTTAGGCTACGTTTATATTGCTATGGTAGTTCTTGCTATTCTATATGTAATATTCCAGTTAGTTTTAACAGGTGTTATTCTTGGCGGAGCTTTGAGTGGTGCAGGTTCTTCAGTGCCTACTGTTACTCCATAGTTATCAATAGTTAATACTTTTATGGAAAAAGCTGTATCATAATTATTGGTACAGCTTTTATTAAAAATTTATGGTTAATCAAAATGTTTTAAAAATTTTAAATCGAATATTTATTTTGAGTTTGCCTGTATTATTTTGTATCCTTGTTAATCTTGCAGTTAATGCAAATTTCAAAAATTTCTGTATTATAAAGCTTTTAACAGGTCATGATTGTCCGGGGTGCGGTTTGACTCGTGCTTTTTCTGCGTTAACCCATCTTCATTTTGTTGAAGCTTATAATCATAATCATTTGATAGTTGTTGTAGCTCCGATTTTTATTATAATTTGGGTTTTATTATTACGAAAATCATTTTCTTAAAATCTATATTTCCAAATAAAAAAGGAACCTTGTCAGGTTCCATATTATAGTAGTAGGGGAAAAGGAGGAAAAATTATTATTTTAGAATTTTGATTTGTTTTACTTACATTTTATATATCGACATAGTTTTGTGAGAACTTTAATAATTTATGTCTTTTGTTAAGAAATGTAACAAGTATATACTTTTTAGATAAAAAATACGCAATTTTTAAATCCAAAAATACTTTATATAAATGTAAGGGATACGAAATAAAAAAATTAAAAAAGGGGAATAGATTATGAGAAATGATTATGAAATGGTAACTTTAAGAGATTATGTAGAAAACTTAGACAATGTAAAATGTACTTCTGTAGCAGAATATAAAATCGAAAAAGAAGTTGAAAAATATTTACTAAATCAAAGAAGAAATGAAACTAATGCAAAAATTGTTGAAGCATTATTAGCATAATCGAAAAGGTTTAAAAAGTTTAAAGGGCATTGATTTATAATCAATGCCCTTTTTGGTGTTAATCTTCTTTTTTAAATTTTAGGTTATCATCTTCAAGATAAATTAGAATTTTGTCACCTTTTCTAAAATTTTGAGCGAGAATCATTTTAGATAGAGGATTTTCAACCATCTGACGAATAACCCGTTTTAGCGGGCGAGCGCCATAAACAGGGTTGAATCCCTGGGTTGCAAGGTATTCTTTAGCCTCATCGGTTATAGAAAATTCCAATTCTTGGTCTTTAAGCAGTCTTCTTAAATAATCCATTTGAATATCAACAATTTTGCTGAGTTGTTGTAAGTTCAAAGCTTTGAAGAAAATTGTTTCGTCTATTCGGTTAAGAAATTCAGGTTTGAAACGTTGTCTTAATACGGCCATAACCTGCTCTTTAGTATCGTTGAATTGTTCAGGTGAAATCATTGAATTTAAGGTGTTTTCAAGGATTATTTCTGAACCTATGTTGCTGGTCATAATAATAAGTGTATTTTTGAAATCAATTGTTCTTCCTTTTGAATCTGTCAAACGACCGTCATCAAAGATTTGGAGCATTATATTAAATACATCCGGATGAGCTTTTTCTATTTCGTCAAAAAGCACAACTGAATAAGGTTTTCTTCTAACAGCTTCTGTTAATTGTCCGCCTTCTTCATAGCCAATGTATCCAGGAGGTGCTCCGACAAGTCTTGCAACATTGTGTTTTTCCATATATTCAGACATATCAATGCGGATAAGTGCGTCTTCGTCGTTAAACATAAATTCAGCAAGAGCTTTTGCCAGTTCGGTTTTTCCAACGCCTGTAGGTCCAAGGAATAAGAATGTTCCAATTGGGCGACGTGGGTCTTTAAGCCCTGATCGTGCGCGTCTAATGGCATCAGAAACAGTATCTACCGCTTCATCTTGCCCAACAAGGCGCTTGTGAAGTAAATCTTCCATTGTCAAAAGTTTTTGCATTTCGGATTCAACAAGCTTTGTTACAGGAATTCCTGTCCATTTTGATACTACTTCTGCAATATCAGAACCGTCAATTTCTTCTTTTAGAAGTTTATTATCTGTTTGTTCACGATTTTCACAAGCTTTCAATTGCTTTTCAAGTTCAAGAAGCTTTCCGTATTTGAGTTCTGCTGCGGTTTGAAGATCGGTATTTCTTTCTGCTTCTTCTATTTTGTTTTTAACGTTGTTAATTTCATCTTTAATGTCTGCTTCAGATGTAATTGAAGCTTTTTCTTGTTCCCACTGGCTTTTTAGAGTGTTAATTTTCTCATCAAGTTCTGCAACTTCGTTTGAAATATCTTCAACTTTAGTGCGGGCTTCTTCTGAATCTTCTTTTTTTAGAGCTTCACGTTCGATTTCCAGTTGAATTTTTTGTCGCATCATAGAATCGATTTCTTCAGGCATCGAATCTATTTCAATACGTAAAGAGCTTGCGGCTTCGTCAATTAAGTCGATTGCTTTATCTGGTAGGAATCTGTCTGTTATGTATCTGTCTGAAAGTTTTGCAGCTTCAATAATTGCGCTGTCTAATATTCTTATTCCGTGGTGAACTTCGTATTTTTCTTTTAACCCTCTCAAGATGCTTATTGTATCTTCAACTGAAGGTTCTGCAACAAGTACTGGTTGAAAACGTCTTTCAAGAGCAGGATCTTTTTCAATATATTTTCTGTATTCGTTAATTGTTGTAGCGCCTATTGTTCTCAGAACTCCACGTGCAAGCATAGGTTTTAAGAGGTTTCCTGCATCTATAGAACCTTCTGTTGAGCCTGCACCGACTACGGTGTGAAGTTCATCAATAAACATAACAATTTCGCCATTTGAATCTTCAACTTCTTTAAGAACTGCTTTTAGACGTTCTTCAAATTCTCCTCTGAATTTTGCACCAGCAACAAGAGCCCCTAGGTCAAGCGAAATAAGTTTAACGTCTTTTAAGCTTTCAGGAACATCTCCTCGCACAATACGTTGAGCAAGTCCTTCTACTATCGCGGTTTTACCAACCCCGGGTTCTCCGATGAGAACTGGATTATTTTTTGTTCTACGATTTAGTACTTGAATAATTCTTCTAACTTCTTCATCTCTGCCGATTACGGGATCTAGTTTCCCTTTTCTGGCAAAGTCTGTTAAGTCAGTTGAATATTTTTCTAAAGCTTTCATATTTTCTTCTGCATTTTTATTGTCCACTTTTTTATTTCCTCTAATTTTTTTCATTGTATTTAATACTGAACTTGCATTTACGCTAAAGTCTTGGAGTAGGGCTTTTATATTGCTGTTATCCAGTTTAGTCATAGCTAAAAGGATTGCTTCAATTCCTACGTATTCATCTTTTAATTTTTCACTTTCGTCAATTGCAAGTTCTAATAATCTGCGTGTATCGTTTGAAAGATATAGTCCTTGTGAGCTTGCCGGACCTGAGATTTTGGGAAAATTTTCGATTTTAGAAATGAGTTTGTTTATAAAATTTTGGTTTAAAAGTTTTAATTCTGTTAAGTAATCTTTGATAATGCCGTTATCTTTAACCATTGCAAGCATAATATGTTCGGGCTCTATTTGTGAATTGTGGTATGAATTCATAAATGTACTTGCTGAGGATAGGATTTCTTGAGAATAATTTGTAAACTTGTCTAAATCTAACATTTCTACATCAACTCCATTCAAAATAATTTTTTATATTTTTATTTTAACGTTATTTTTTATAAAGTCATTGTAAATTAACTTTTAATTAATTATTTCTATTATTTATAAATTTATTTTTTACAGTCAAGATTGATAGACCCTGAATTTAGTTCAGGGTGACTGTACGCGAGATTCCGCACTTAGTCTGAAATAAATCAATATTTGTTTGTAATTGTTATGTTTTTGCGCTGGACAAATAGGTCAACTGTTTTGTATGATAGAATGGAAAAATAGTTCATATGTCAAGGTTAAATATATTAGGACAAAATATAAAAAAATATAGAGAAGCAAAAATGCTTAGGCAGGTTGATGTTGCAATTGCTTTAGATTGTACATACGAATATATCTGTAGAGTTGAACGAGGACAAAAGTATTTAAGCTTACGTAAATTATTTGAATTAGCTGACATATTAGATGTTGAAGTTAAAGATTTGATGAATTTTAAATAAAATTATCCCTATTCTTTTACGCCGCCTTGCATAATATCATTTATAAAATATTTTTTACCTAGTAAAAATACTCCAACGACAGGAATTGTACAGATTACGGCACAGGCTAGCAAATCACCCCATAGAGTAATTTCTCTGAAACTTCCTTTAAAAATAGCAAGTCCGACAGGAAGTGTGCGCATTGATTCTGTATTAGTAACAATCAAAGGCCACATGAAACTATTCCATGTTGAAACAAAAGTGAATATAGTTAATGTCGCAATCGCTGGAATTGCTAGAGGTAATGCAATTTTAAAGAATGTTGTAAAAATATTGCAACCGTCAATTTTTGCTGATTCTTCGAGATCTTTAGGTAATCCGAGAAAATATTGTCGCATTAAAAATATTCCAAAGCCTCCGAATAACCCCGGTAAAATAAGCGCTTGGTATGTATTTATCCAATGAAATTGACGCATAATAAAAAACAGCGGGATTATATTGACTTGAGGCGGAACAAGCATTGTTATCAGAATAATTAGAAATAGTGTATCTCTCCATTTAAATTTCATTCTGGCAAATGCGTATCCTGCGAATGCCGAAATTATAACTTGCCCGAAAGTCGTGATTAAAGCCACAATCAAGCTGTTTATAAAATATTTCCATAGAGGAATTTTTTCAAAAATATTTGAATAATTCTCCGATGTTAGTGGTGAATAAAAGAGTTTACCACCTTGATTAAATATTTCTCCGTTTGGAACAAAAGAAAGATTTATCATAGCAAAGAAAGGATAAAGCATACTTATAGCTATCATAATTAAACAAATATAACCTAAAATCTTTCTCCAGTTTTTCATATGAAAATTATAACATAGCAAAAACTTTTATAGCAAAATTTAAAATTTGGTTTTAGCTTAAGCTAAAGTTTCAAAAAGTTTTTCGAATTCAGGGAACGAAATGTCAACCCATTCAAACCCATTTATCAGGATTTCTTTTTTGCATAACAATCCTGCAACAAACATACTCATTGCAAGTCTGTGATCGTGATAAGTTTCAATTTCACAATTTCCGATTAATTCGGTTTTCCCTTCAATAATCATTCCGTCAGGAGTTTCTTGAATATTTGCACCAAGTTTTTTTAGCTCTGTAACTACGGTTGATATTCTGTCAGATTCTTTGTTTCTAAGATCTTGAGCATCTTTTATTATCGTTGTTCCTTTTGCTTGAGTCGCAAGCACGGCAATTATTGGTATTTCATCAATAAGTTGTGGTATTATTTCTCCTTCTATGATGGTTCCTTGAAGTTCGGAATATTTAATTTTTAAATCTCCAACAACTTCTCCTAAAATTTCTTTTTTATCAATAATCTCAATATTTGCTCCCATTTTTTCAGCAATTGTAAGAATTCCTGTTCTTGTCGGATTTAGTCCAACGTTTTTCAATATGATTTCAGAATCAGGAACTATTAATCCTGCAGCTATAAAATATGCCGCAGATGAAATATCACCAAAGATATTTATATCAATAGGAGATAGTTCTGATTTTTCTATCGAAACGCTTGTATTGCTTGTGGATATATTTGCTCCCATATGTTTTAGTAAAATTTCGGTGTGATTTCTTGAAACGTAAGGTTCAGTGAATGTTGTTTTACCTTCAATATTTAATCCTGCAAGTAATACACAAGATTTTACCTGTGCAGAAGAAAGTTCTGAAATATAGTTTATAGGTTGTAAATTTGTTCCTGTTATTTTTAAAGGTGCTTTAAATTCGTTTGTTTCAATTTTAGCCCCCATCATTGATAGAGGTTTTATGATTCTTTTCATCGGACGTTGAGAAAGACTTTTATCTCCAATTAAAACTGAATTAAAGTTTTGTCCGGCTAATACTCCAGCCATAAGACGCATTGTTGTTCCAGAATTTCCACAGTCTAGTGCAGAACTATATTGATTAAAAGTTCCGCAGGATTTTATAATGAGTTCAGAATTCGTTTTAAACTCAATTTCAACACCCAGATTTTTGCAAATGTTTAAGGTTGAATGAGGATCTTTTCCTGTTGAAAAGTTTTTGATTATAGAATTTCCCTTGGCAAGTGATGCACATATTATAGCTCTATGTGATATTGATTTGTCAGGTGGTATTATGATTTCACCTTTTAGTGAGAATGCTTTTTGGATACGTTTTTGCATAAATTTATAGTAGCATAAAATCATCTGTTTATATCATGGATAAATTTTTGTATATGTTATTGTATTATTGTATGAAAAATAATTTAATAAAATGTATTGGTTTAGTATTAGGTGTTTATACAGCGTTAAACTGTATATCACATTCAGCTGCTAATTTTATGTTATCAATATTTTTAATATTATTGATACCCGGACTTATTATTTTTCATATGTTTAAAAATGAGTTATATAAAACCAGTATAAATATAGTATCAAAGCAGTTTGTATTTAATAGAAATACTATAGCTAACGATCATTGTTCGGTTGTTTATATTCAGGATCAAATGATTACTGTTACTGATAAGATCGCTTTTAATAATAAAAAAGAATTGCGAACTTTTACAATAAGACATTCAAATAAACTAAATGTGAATAAATGTTGGAATAAGATTTGTCGAGTTTTTGATAGTTTTATTACTTTAGATGCACTATCTTCATTCCTTAGTTACGACACAACAGTTGATGTTAGATTGATTAAATCAGAAAAACAAACTGTTCAGCGTGTGGAAAAAAATATTCAAATTGATGCTTCTAATTCAGGACCAAAGTTTGTAGATATTGCAAATATCAGACCTGATTCTTATGTAGATGGAACTAGGAAACAACAAAATTCAGGTGATAATTTTATAAATATTGACAATATAAAAGAGTCTGAAAAAACTATAGAGCGTGAAATTGAGGCTCCAAAATTGGTCGATATGTCTGAAGCATTAGATGTTGGACCAAATAAAATCGATATCAATACTGCAGATGCAGCTGCTATATCTATTCTTCCGGGGATAAATATTGTAGGTGCTAAAAAGATTGTTGAGTATCGTGATTTGAACGGATTATTTAAAAACGTAGATGATTTTATAAAAGTTTCAGGTGTAAAAGAGCACTTTATCGAAAAAATCAAGACTATGGTTTTTGCAGGAAAACCTGAAGTAAAACAAAATAATGACGAAGATTACGGAAGAATAGTAGATTTTTAATGATTGACGTTTATAAAATTATATCTAATACAGTGGTCGAAGGTCCTGGAAATAGATTTTGTATATGGACACAAGGTTGTAATAAACATTGTTCAGGTTGTTGGGCTAAAGATACTTGGGCTTTTGGTATTGGTACAAAGTATAATGTTGAAGATTTATATTCTAAAATTTTGAACGAAAAAGATATTGAAGGGATTACCTTTTTAGGCGGAGAACCTTTTGAACAGGCGGAAGAACTGGCAAAGCTTTCTTTAATGGTCAAAAATCAGAATTTGTCTGTTGTTTGTTTTACAGGGTATACTTTAGAAGAATTAAAAGAAAAAAATGACAATTCGGTTAATTCTTTTTTAGAAAATATTGATTTACTTATTGATGGTGGTTTTGAAAAGGATAATTTTGATCTCTCGCGTCCGTGGGTTGGGTCATCTAATCAAAGATATATTTTTCTTACTGATTTTTATAATGAATCTATTTTAGATGATTATACAAATCGTATTGAAGTACGAATTTCACCCGATGGCAAGACTGAAATCAATGGTATGGGGGATTTTGAGCAAATAAATAAAAATTTTTGTTTACAACTTGGTAATAATAAGGTAAAATAGTATCCAAAAGAGGGCTTTCAGATGGAAAATAAAATAATATCACAGTTATCAATGCTTTTTAGAGCACGATTTCCTTATATATATATAACTACATGGGAAGAAGATAGAGCTATTAACTTAGTAAAAAAAATAGCACAATCAGAAAAATTGATTAAAGTTCCTCGTGAAGTTTATGTTTGGACCCAAACTAACGGATTTATGCTTGATGGACAAAAAGTCGATGGTACTAACAGTCCGGATAAAGCAATAGATTTTATAAAGGATTGTAATAAAAACAGTGTTTTTATAATGTGTGACTTCCACGTGTATTTCGGTGTTAAAGGCAGACAGGTTGATTATAATGTTGTAAGACATTTACGTGATATTATTCCGGAATTAAAAACCAGTAAATTTAGAAAAAATGTTATATTTTTAGCTTCAGAATTACTAATTCCTGAAACTATGCAAAAAGAAATTACAATTTTGGATATGCCTCTTCCATCATTATCTGAAATTAAATCTAAATTAGATAAGATGGTTTCTCAAAACAAGCAGATAGATACATCTGAGCTTGACGATGAAGCTAAAGAAAAACTTTGTAAAGCGGCAATGGGACTGACTCTTCAGGAAGCTGAAAATGCCTTTGCTTTGTCTATGGTTAATGATGGAAAAATTGATGGACACGATTTAGGCATTATTCTAAGTGAAAAAATGCAAGTTATTAAAAAAACAGGTATTTTAGAATTTATAAATACTGACATACAAATTTCTGATATTGGTGGTTTGGAAAATCTTAAAAATTGGCTTAAAAAACGTAATAATTCTTGGTCTGAGTCAGCAAAAAAATATTGCTTACCAGCACCAAAAGGTGTTTTAATAACAGGTGTTCCAGGTTGTGGTAAGAGTTTGACAGCTAAAGCAATGAGTGCTGCCTGGCAGTTACCATTGTTGAAACTCGATTTTGGTAAGATTTTCTCAGGAATTGTTGGAAGTTCTGAAGAAAATATGCGTAAAGCTATTAAAACTGCAGAAGCTGTCGCTCCATCTATATTATGGGTAGATGAGATAGAAAAAAGTTTAAGCGGTATAAATTCAAATGGTGATAGCGGAACTTCTTCCAGAATTTTTGGAACATTCTTAACTTGGATGCAAGAAAAAACCGCTCCAGTGTTCGTAATTGCAACCGCAAATAATATAAGTAGTCTTCCTGCCGAACTTTTAAGAAAAGGTAGATTTGATGAAATTTTCTTTGTTGATTTGCCAACTCAAAGAGAAAGACAAGAAATTTTTAAACTTCATTTGTCTAAAAGACTTAAAGATAAAGAGGTTGCAAGTAAAATTGAATTGAATGATGAATTATATAAACAACTTGCACAAATGACAGAAGGATTTGTTGGTGCAGAAATTGAACAAGCCGTTATTTCGGCTTTATATGAAGCGTTTTTCAATAACAGACCTCTCGAGTTCTCAGATTTAACAAACACTATAAAAAATATTGTGCCATTATCTGTTACTCAAAAAGAGCAGATTTTATCTTTACGTCAGTGGGCAAATATTAGGGCTGTAGCTGCAACAAGAAAAGATGATCTTGCTGAGTATGATTCAAAATCAGAGAATGATGAAGATGTGAATTCTTCTCGTGGCGGCAGAGCTTTAGATGTATAAGATTTAACCTGAAAGGATTTATAAATAAATGTCGATTACTCTTATGGCTTATCCGATGGCATTTTTGATTAGTCCGGAAGAAGCAAAAAATGAAAAATTAAGAAAAGCTTCTGATAATGTAGTTTTAAATGAGCAAGTTGCAAATAACAATTTGCGCTCGATTAGAGTGTTAACAAATCTTGAATATCCGACTGTAAAAAGTATGATGCCATTGATTCAATGTACTGAAACAGCTTCTGGAGTCTACACTCTATATAGCGGGTTAAATGTTAATTGGCAGATGCATGGAAAATATTGTATTGCAGAGTTGTATGGAGCAGCATCTCCGGAAGTGTTACAGTCTGAATCTGAAGCCTTTTTCAGAGATTTAGATACTATAGCCGGACACAATGTACGCCTTATCGATTCTTCTGAATTTTTCTATTATAATTATTCAACTTCTTATACATCAATGAAAGAAATTTATGAAAAGTTGAAAAGTGAAGGTGCAAATCACATATATTCAACAGGAGACGATGAAGTTATAGCGGAACTTAACGGTCAAAATATCAAATATTATAAATCTGGTTCGGAACCTATATATATGCTTGAAGTTGAGCAAAAGGTCACGATTTTGAATATTGGAATGACTGGAGATGTTCAAGGAACAAATGTTACTTATGGTCATCTAACGAATTTAAAGATTAAAACTAAT